>JBDUEH010000001.1:0-37014 GCA_040002555.1 Gemmatimonadales bacterium
CGAGATGCCGCTCGGCTTTCTGATTTCCGCGGTACACCTCGATGGTGTAGCTCATGGCCTGGAACGTATGGAACGAAAGACCGATCGGCAGGATTATCGCGAGCGGCGCAATACCGTATGGCCAATGAAACACCTCGGCGATTGCATGGGCGTTCGCGTTGAGGAAATTGAAATACTTGAATACCGCGAGGACGCCCACGTTGGCGACGATGCTCATCACCAGGTACCACTTTCTCCGTTGCCCCAAGGCGTTCTCGATCATTATGCCAGCCACGTAGTCGATCGCGATCGTGAAGAACAGGATCAGGATGTAGACGGGGATGAACGCCATGTAGAAGTAGCAGCTCGCCGCGAGCAGCCACGCCCAGCGAACACGGTGCGGCAGGACGAAATAGATCGTCGCCACCACCGGGAAAAAGATCAGGAAGGTAAAGGAATTAAATAGCACTTATGAGGTATCGTTTCGTGAGTTGGCATGTCAATTTAACCCTCCGATGACCAGATTATTGAACGACAAGTGGTTTCCGTGGGCGGTCGGAGTGTTGGCCGCGGCGTACCTGATTCAGATAGTGACTCCGCTTCGTCTCGACCACGACTCGGTTCTCTATTTTCGCATCGCGATGTCGTTTGCTGATCACACGCCCAGACCGGACATCGGCCTGCCAAACGGATTTCCGCTGCTGATCGTCTTTCTCGAACGGCTGGGTTTTGCGGTAAAAACTGCGCTTGTCCTCCTGGGCGTGTTGTCAATCTTCGCAGGGCTTCTGGGTGCATGGGCGGCGATGGACAAAGTCGATGTGAGAGTGCGGCGGATTGCGATTGTCATGACATTGCTATGCTTCAGCGTCATCAGAGCTGCAGTCGTTCCGGAGCCTGATGCGATCTATTTCGGATTGTCCCTGCTCGCCGTCGGCGCAATGCAACGCGCAACCGATCCGGCTGCGAGACAACGCTATGTCCTCTTGGTCATCGCCGTTGCCCTCACTACACTTGCCGGAACTCTTCGATCGGCCGGCGTTGCGATGATTCCCGCCCTGCTCTGTTCAGTGTGGATGACCGTAACTCTTGAGGCGGGCCGTGATCTGCGAAGGCGCATTCAATTCGCGATGGCACTAATGCTCGGCGTCGCGTTACTCGCCGGCGTGTCTTTCGGAGTCGTCAACGGGTCACTCGGCAGTTACGCCGGCTCCGCATTGCAGGGCTATTCGGCCGGCACTGGCTTGTCACATGTTTGGAAGCGCTTCGGGGGTACCGTGAATCGGTTCGGCGAGCTGTCACTCAATGTTCCCGCATTGAAGTATCCCATAATCCGGCCGTTGGAGCGGTATCCGGGACCTGCCGTCGCAATATTGCTCTTGATCTACGCGCGAACGCTGCGCAGAATCGATCCTCTCGTTGTATATGTCGCCTGCTATATGGGCATGCTAATCGTGTGGCCATTCGATGCTATCCGCTTATGGATTCCGATACTTCCCTTTCTGATCGCCGTTGTGGCGAAGGCGCTTTTAGATCTCGATCGCTTCCGCGTCGTAGCCGTCATGAGCCGGTTGTGGCTCGCGTGGATGATAGTGATCGGCCTTGGCGCGATTGCATACACGACGCGCATTTCTTTTTCGGGGAAGAATTTTCCGCTGAGATACGGACTGCGAGGCGGCCTGGCCAGCCCCGGCGAAGAGGCGCGAAATCCGCTTCACGACCTCTCCGCGCTCAGAATCATTGCGAGGTATGATGCGGACCAGGCTGAGTTGAGGCGCGCGCTTCCAGTCGATCGTTGATAGCAGACTGAATTGTCAGTAACCAGAGTGTTGAACGGCCGCGCAATCCCGCTTGTATGTGGACTGCTTACGCTGCTCATGGTCGCCAGGTGGTGGGAACGAAAAGGATTTGTTCCGCGGGTCTCGGATGAAAGAGCCTATCTCCTTCAGGCCGAGATTTTCGCTTCGGGAAAATGGAAGCTGCCGGCGCGTCCGCTTCCGGAGTTCTTCGACGATCGGTCGTCGCGTCTCGAGCGGCGTCGTAGCGCTGCTCACCTGGTCTCTGTGGATCGAAATGTTGCCCAACCTCAACTTTTTGTCGAGCTATTTTTCGGAGGCGCCGGAGCCTCGCGAAACGCCCGAGGTTCACCCAATCAACGTTGAATCAGAGTTTCGTAAAGGGTTTTAAACCGATTCGCGACATCTCTCCATTGGAATTCGGTCGAGACAAATTCCCGGCCCCGCTCGCCCATTTTGTGAAGCGCTAGAGAATCAAACGAAGTTGCGATTCGCAGTCCATCCGTCAGCGCTTCGACAGTCGGCGCTACTGACCAGCCACAACCTCGATCTCGCAACATCGCCCAGGGCGCCGCGGTAGTCGTCAACACCGGCACAGAATGCGCCAGTGCCTCGCCCACAGAAAGTCCGAAGTTCTCCGAGTATGACGGAAGGATGAAGAGATCGGCTTCGGCCCACTCGGCTTCCTTTGCCGCGCCCCTCACGGGACCAGCAAAGGAAACAGCATCGCTCAATCCCGCGCGTTCGACTGCCCTCTCCACTACTCGCCTGTGCCCTGACTCATCGGGCCCCGCGATGCGAAGCCTCCAACCTTCGGGACGAACCGCGTTCCACGCCGCTACAAGCATCGGCAATCCTTTAACCGGATAGATCCTGCCGAGAAACAGAGCGGTGCGGTTTCCGCGTCCGTGAGTGGCGCCGGAAGGTTGACCGCCGCTTGCATTTGGAAGATCGATACCGTTGGAGATAACCTGCGGATAAATACCTGCTAGCCGGCGGGTAATGTTTTCAGCCTCTCTTTGCGAGGTTGCGTGAATCGCGTCAGCACTGATGATGTCCCGGCGCTGATAGAGCGGCCAGGCCATCATCTTTTTCCATTTCTTGTGACTCATTGCCCACGGCTCCATCATGCCACGGGTACTCACCACTCTTGGTATCCGTTGTCGTCTCGCAACGTTGGCGAGGTGGTTGTTGTGCGCCCGCCAAAGGCCATTGTCATGAATCAAGTCCGGGCGACCGAATTCTCGAAGCGCGCTGTCGAGGCCGCCGGCCAATTCTCTCACTTCTGGCGATCTGTTGACGAAGTCTCCAGGCGAGCCATCGGCAGACCAGAGCGCGACCTCCACTCTGGTCGCGGCGAGCTCGCTTGCGAGGCGCGATACCGAATACGCGGGACCACCGTAAGTCGAACTGAGACTTGTAGCGGCAAGGAAAACTTTCACGGAACAAATACAGCGGCGCCAATACCGAGCCGCTCCATGTTAGTCGCCTGCGGCCATGACGCAGCATGAATCGCCGACGGTGATTTCACGTCCGACCCCTGATACGTCGCCCCCGCAAGAAGCTTGTTCCATTTCTTGTGCTGCATTGCCCAAGGCTCGAGCAATCCTCGTGCGCTGACGATGCGCGGAACACCCGTAAGATCCTCACAACTCATCATCCGTCACCCTTCGAGCATTTTCCTTCACACCATTACGAAATGCGTTATACCCGAAACGCTTCGATACTGCATCATGCAGGCACTGCCGGTCGAACCAGCAATCAGGGCCGTCTCGTCCCAGCAGAGCAATCAAACCTGCTGATATCTCATCAATGCTATCGGGATCGACAAGCCTGCCAAGTCTTCCCTGGTCCAGCGCATCGACGGACCCGTCACAGTTTCCTGCCAGCACGGGAGTGCCGCACGCCATCGCCTCAAGAACAATCCCGAAGCCTTCGCCAGTGCTCGGCATGGCGAAGGCATCTGCAAGCCGATAGTGGTCGAGGAGCTCCGCATCGGGAACGAAGCCTGCGAAGGTGACCTGTTTCAGCACCCCTTCGTTCCGCGCGATGCCCTCCAGTCGCTTCCTGTCGGAGCCTTTTCGTACCACAAGATAGCGGACAGGTCCAACGGCGCGCTGGACTTCGGATGGCGACTGTATGAGACGATCACAGCCTTTATGTCCATGCTGATGCTTACCAGTGTTCTGGTGCGACCTGCCGGGTGGGGCGTGTCGTTCACTCGGGTCAAGACGCGCCACCGTGAGAACGACACGCTCATCCGGTTGAATTCCATATCGTGCCCGGAGGTACAGCGGTGGTGGGCCAACGCTGAACCGTGTTTCGTCGACTGTATTAGGAAGAATGAAAATCCGTTTTGCGTTCACGCCGGTGAAATCCAGCAGTCGTCGCGCGTCCACGCGCTCACTGCTACCACCTGGTCGGCTGCCTTGAGAGCATTAAGCCGCATCACTGACATCGAGCGATGGACGTCGATTCCGTGAGCAACGAGGGTGACCCTGACCGAAAAGGCTGCCCGCGCCATCTCGGCGATCGGTCCGAAATTCACATGGGTGCTAATAATCCGATCGGGACGACTCAATGTTATTTTGCAAAGCCATATCAAACGATGGTTAGCCGGGCGCAAAAACACAACAAAATGACTGGACTAGGCGTTGCCCGGTTTTTAGGTTTGAATGTTGCACCATAAATATGCGGGACTCCCGCCGCCGGTCAGATTTCCTTTTCCTCCACTTAATGCACAGTCTCAGCCGGCTCGCTGCCGCTGAATTAATTGCGATTGCCGCCTCAGCCGCCATCGTCAACATCTTCGTCAGATAGCTGTGGCAGACCTGGTTCCGTACCGCGGAGATCCCGGCATCGGCGTGTCCGAAAATGGGGCCTACTATCACTATGAGTACGAGTACTCAGCCGCCTCGGAAGATCCGGAGATCAGGCAGAGCTGATACGGGCGCATGCGCTCAAACGTCGACGACTATGTCGCTACGAATCCGAAAGCCTTCGTGAGCATGATCTAGTTGAGTCTCCTGCTCGAAATCGACGCTTGCCTCTAATGAGCACAAATCGCAAGGAGGAGAAACTCCCATGAGCAATGTCGTTTTCGGCACGCATAGCCTTGTAAAGAGCGGCGCTTTTTGAAAGCGGCCGCCACATCCACTGTCGCGCTCATCGTGGCGTTTCTAGTGGCAGAAGCCGGTCTCAGGCATTTCTCTCCGATTTACACGGTCGGCATCCAAAGCTCCTACCAATACGACCCGGAGCTCGGCGTTGTCCTCAGAAAAAGCGTGAATCTGTCGCGCCTCACGGATCACCGCGAGGAAATCAGAACCAATCGTTTCGGCGTCGCTGATTTCAGGGAGAGTTATGCCGGTTATCCCAAGCTCGCGTTTGCAATCGGAGACTCATATACGCAGGGCACTGGACTTCCGGCCGATGAGAGTTATCCGATGCAGCTGGATCAAATGCTGAATCGCGATGGCGCCGGAATGTTTTTGAAGCGAATCGCGGTCGTCAACGTGGGACTTGGCAGTTACGGGGGCGAACAGTCCCTTCTCGCCCTTAAACGGTTCGAAAAGACTCTCGGAGCGCCGGCTTATTGTCTGTACCTCGGTAGCGACAACGACTTCGACGACGACCTTTTATTCAAGAGCGGATCTCGGCACCGTCAGCTTGTAGTTGGTTCTCCAAAATGGGGTCGTTTCGCACGCCCGCTTGCGTGGATAGGAGGCTTTCAGACGATTCTTCGCGCAAAGCTTCTGCTTGCGGACAGAAGGTTGAACGCTCTCAGGCGAGCGGCATTTCAAACGCGCGGCGCAGATACTTCCGTGGCCGCGAAGGAGTGGCCAATCGTCGAACAGATCGTGAGCGAGTGTCGGGCGAAACCCGCTGTCCCGATACTTTCGTGGGTGGTTGGCGCCAATAGCGATTCGTACGCCTGGCTAAGATCGAAGTCTGCGGCGAATGGCATCGCATTTAACGACTGGTACCCTCGGTTCACGTCGGTAGCTCGGGAAATTCCACAACTTCCGGAATACAACCCGCATTCTGGCCGACACTATCGCGGGTGGGTGGCTTCGATCATCGCCGACGGCTTTCGGCGGCAGATGCGAGACGCTCAGGTTTTTTAGTCCAGTTTCACGGCGGTCGAGTGTATATTCACCCGTGCAAAATGCCGCGTTTCCTTCGGCCCTCGCCGAGACCCGGCTCGGACTAGGTCTTCCGTCATTTCCGTCACAACGCATCAATGTACATCCTCGGAATCAACGCTTATCACGCTGATGGCTCTGCTGTTCTCCTCAAGGACGGCGAGCTAGTCGTAGCCGTCGAAGAAGAACGTTTTCGCCGCATCAAGCACTGGGCAGGGTTCCCGACAGAATCGATCGCAAAGGTTCTGGAGATCGGCGGCATTACCGGCGCTCAAATCGACCACGTAGGGATCAGCCGAGATCCGAAAGCGAATCTCATGAAGAAGGCGGCCTTTGCGGTAACAAATCGCATGAAGGTCTCCAATATCGTGAACCGCACGAAGAACCTGCGGAAAGTCCACGACGTCCGAGACCCGCTGGCCGCCGCGTTGGGCGTAGCCGACAAGGATCTCCCTCAAATCCACTTCGTCGAGCACCATCCTTCTCACCTCGCCAGCGCATTCTTCGTTTCCCCGTTCGACAATGCAGCGCTTTGCGCGATCGACGGATTCGGCGACTATGTCTCGACGTCCACGGCAATCGGGCGCTACAACAAGATCGAGATGCTGTCAAAGGTCTCGTACCCCCACTCACTCGGCGTACTCTACACGGCCGTCACGCAGCACCTCGGCTTCCCGAATTACGGTGACGAGTTCAAGGTCATGGGCCTCGCTCCGTATGGTTCGCCGGACTACACGAAAGCGCTGCGCAATCTCGTCACGCTCAAAAAGAACGGCGACTTCGAGCTCACACGGAAATATTTCCGCCACTGGGACGAAGGCGTGTCGATGGAGTGGGAAGGCGGCATTCCGACGATGGGTCCGCTTTTCACGGCTGAGCTCGACAATCTGTTAGGGCCGGCGCGAGCGAAGGGCGAGCCTCTCACACCAAAGCACGAGAACATAGCGCGCTCACTCCAGGCCGTCTATGAAGAGTGCGCGTTCCACGTGCTCAACAATCTCTTCGAGAAGACAAAAAATCCTCGCCTTTGCCTCGCTGGTGGGTGCGCGATGAACAGCGTCGCCAATGGAAAAGTTCGCGACGAGACGCCGTTCACAGACGTCTATATCCAGCCGGCAGCCGGCGATAATGGAACAGCACTTGGCGCCGCCTATCAGGTCTGGAATCAGATCCTCGAAAAGCCGCGTGGCTTCGTGATGGAACACGGATACTGGGGAACGCAGTATCCGGATGCTGACGTGACGGCGATCGTTGACGAGCGCAATGATACCGACTGGCGCTACGAGCACACGCGCTACGAAACCGAAGAGGAAGTCTGCGGCGCGACGGCGCAGCTGATCTCTGAAGGCAACGTCATCGGTTGGTATCAGGGAAAAATGGAATGGGGCGCACGCGCACTTGGCAACCGCAGCATTCTCGCGGACGCCCGTCGCGGCGACATGCGGGATTTGATCAACGCGAAGATCAAATTCCGCGAGAAGTTCCGTCCATTCGCTCCGTCAATCCTCGAGGAGTCGATGGACGACTACTTCGTCGGCGCTGCGGCCGATCCTTTCATGCAGCAGGTGTATCCGGTTCGCGAAGACAAGCGGGCGATCCTTCCAGCGATCACGCACGCGGATGGAAGCGGACGCCTCCAGACAGTCAGCAACAGAACCAACCCCCGATACTATCGCCTGATAAAGGAGTTCGAGAAGCTTGCCGGCGTGCCGGTTCTCCTCAACACGAGCTTCAATGAAAACGAGCCAATCGTCGATACTCCCGAGCAGGCGCTCGACTGCTTCCTTCGGACGCGCATGGATGTGATCGTCGTGAACAACACGATCATCCGCCGATTCGCAAAGGCCGAGGCCTGATCGATGGGTGACGGAATCTCCCGAGCCGATGGCGCCCCGAAGCGAGCACTCATCTGCGGCGTCTCAGGACAGGACGGTGCGTACCTCACGCAAATCCTCTTGTCGAAAGGCTACAAGGTCTTCGGAACCTCGCGCGACGCGCAGATGTCGCACTTTGAAAATCTTCGGAAAGTGGGTGCCTTCGATCGGGTGAAGCTCGAATCGATGGCTGTCACCGATTTTCGTAGCGTGCTGCAAGTGGTCAGAAAGACGATGCCGGACGAGATCTACAACCTCGCGGGCCAGAGCTCGGTAAGTCTTTCGTTTCAGCAGCCCGTGGAAACACTCGAGAGCATTGGCCTCGGCACGTTGAACCTCCTCGAGGCGATCCGGTTCATAGACAGGCCGGTTCGCTTTTATAACGCAGGATCCAGCGAATGCTTCGGTGACACTGGTGGCGTAGCCGCAACTGAGGAAACTCCCTTCAGGCCAAGGAGTCCCTACGCTGTGGCTAAGGCAGCAGCTTTCTGGGAAGTGGCGAACTACCGCGAAGCTTACGGCCTCTACGCGTGCTCGGGGATTCTCTACAACCACGAGTCACCGCTTCGCCCGCAACGATTCGTCACGCGAAAAGTTGTGGCCGCCGCGGTTCGAATTGCCGGAGGAAGCGGGGAGACTCTGCACCTTGGAAATGTTGACGTCGAACGGGACTGGGGTTGGGCTCCCGAGTATGTCGAGGCAATGTGGCTGATGCTTCAGCAGATCGAACCTCGCGATTTCGTAATTGCTACCGGTGAATACAACCGCTTGTCCGATTTCGTCGAGCTCGCTTTTCGTCAGCTCGGGCTCGACTGGAAGGAACATGTAAAGATCGACTCCTCGTTCCTGCGTCCAACCGATCTTCAGCGAGGGCTTGGTGACCCCTCCCTGGCGGAGAAGGAACTGGCGTGGAAAGCGAAGTATCGAATGAAGGACGTTGTGCGGATGATGGTCGAAGCTGAGAAAACTACCGGGAGCTGATCCCGCGTCACGCCCAGGGAAACACCTTCTTCCACGAAGAGGGCGCCTTGCCGGAGAAGGCATCAACGGGCGCGGGCTTCTCCGCTCTTACAACTCGCTTGGCATTCCTGATGAGCTCGTCTGCCTGCACATCCATCCCCCTCCGGCGTATCTCTGCAAAACCCGCCGCAACACTGCAGTTACCACGGCTATGATAGTCCGAACACATATAATCAGCTTGCCCGCTTTCGAGAATTGACCACGCAAGCTTCTTTGCGCGCGCGCCGTACTGGCCCAGTATCGATCCAGCGTTGATCTGCATGAAGGCGCCCGCCTCTTTCCACTCGTCGATCAATTCGAATTTTGACTCCATGTTGGCGTACCGCTCGGGGTGTGCAACAATGGGAATCCATCCTCTATCGCGCAGTTCCCGCAGCGCGTACCCGCTGTTTGGCGGAACGTTCATGAACGGAAACTCGATCAGGGCGAACTCCGTACCCGCGAGCCGCAAAAGCGGATTGTCGAGATTCGGGTGAGGAACGTCGAGCATCACCTCGAACCCTCGAGCAAGCTTCAACGTCGGGAATTCGGCCGCGACCAGCGCCTGGAGCGCCGTCCACCCGATCTCTACCTTTTCGAGATACTGATTGAGCACGCCCCTGTCGACGAGAGAAGCAGCAATGTGCGGCGTGGTGATGATCCCGGTAATGCCACCAGCAATCATCGCCTTGAGTCCGGCACGCGATTCGTCAACATCAACAGCGCCGTCGTCAACACCGGGCATCAAATGATTGTGAAAGTCTAGCATCTCATAGCAACTTATTGCCCGTCATGGTCAAGATGAAGCTCGCGCGAGGTATTGCGTGGAGCTATACCTGTTCACATCGGGAAAGCTACCGCCTAATCCTTCAGAGCTGATTGGCGGCGACGGGCGCAAATCTGCGATATCCGTCGTAGTTTACCTGACAATCCAATTCCTTAACGATCGGCCGGCTTATATGGGTGTGGTTCGTCGCGTAAAGTCGCAACTGGTCCCGAGCGGCACTAAGCCGCGGAGGGTTCTGACCGGCATATACAGAGGGCTCGTTCTCGACCTCGACCTACAACACGACACGCAGGTCTACCTCGGCCTTTGGGAACGGGAGACATACCGTTTTATTGAGAAGGCTGGAGCACGTTGCGCTTGGGCGGTGGATGTCGGCGCAGGGAGAGGCGAGCTCTGTCTTTACGCGCTTAAACGCTCGACTGCCCGCGTCGTGTATGCTTTTGAGCCGGAGCCCTCCGAGCTTGACCGCCTCCTGAAAAACGCGAAAAGGAATTCGTGGGCGAACAACAAGACGTTAATCACGCAGAATCGCTTCGTCGGCGCAGCCGACGGCCAGGAATGCGTAAGGCTGGACTCCCTCGATCTGCCGGAATCGGAACCGGGTTTCATAAAGGTCGATGTCGAAGGCGCGGAACTTGACGTGCTGCGGGGCGCGGACAAGTTGCTCAGGCGCTCTCCGCTGGATGTACTCGTCGAAACGCACTCGCTCGATCTCGAGCACGCCTGTGCCGACTATCTGACGAGCAGAGGATTCCGCATCGAGATCATCGATAAACTGTGGTGGAGGGCGGTGATACCGGAGCTCAGACCTATCCCGCACAACCGCTGGCTCTCCGCGTCGAACATTAGCCCGGAGGGCCGAGCATGATGTTGCGCCGCTTAGGGGCTGTCAGGCGCATGTGCTACCGCGCTGATAACGTGTATCTTCAGCGATGGATTTGAGCCTGAACATGGGCTTTGCCAGATTCAATGCGCCGTACCAGAAGGGACGCCCATGTCGCTACCAAGCGTTTGGCCGAGCCGACGGCTGAATATGGCGGCGCCTGACGGCGCGAGGTGGAACGGGTCGAGGAAACCGTCGTCGGGGACCCAGTCCGTGGCATCGATGAGTCTCGCACCCTGCGCCTCGAGGAGGCGTTGGATGTAGCCCTTGTAATTTGCCCATTCGACCAACCCGTAACGTGGGAGGCGATGCGTCGTTGGCATCGGCATCGCTATGAAAACCACCGCCGCCCCCCTGCGATGGACCGTTTGGATGAAACCAAGGATGGGAGCGGTAAGGGGCCGTCGGCGGGCCACCGCCAGACCAATGTGACTTCGAAAGGACGCGGCGCCGAGTGCCGCGACTTCCGCGAAGTCCTTGTCGCGCCCAAAGCGGCTGGTAGCTTCGGCGGGCAATCCGATTCTTTCAATCCGCCGGCGCAGCTTCTCAACGCGGCCCCAGATGGCGGTTCGGTCGACGACCATCGGAATAAGGCGTCCCAAGCGGAGCAGAAACTCCAGGCCATGGCTTTCCGAGGCATAATAGCGGATGGCTGTGTCGGGATACACGTAGTACACCATAGCCCGATTCCCGGAGAGGGCACTGAAGTCCGCTCTGATGGAATCGGTCAGTTCCGTGTCGACGAATCCATAGTAAACAGCAGATGGCCGAAGGCGCGCCGAGGCGAGAAGCATCAGGTAGTGCTCTACCGGCGCTGTTGCACCTAAACCGAGGTTTACCGCTTTTCGTCCGGGGAAGCCTAACTCGAATGCGCGCGCGTCGACGCCTGCGTCAATCAGGGAGTTGCCAAAGAAAAGATCGGTGACCGGGCCGGACTCCTGGATGGTCTTTAGTCGCTGGCGGGGACTCGAGGATCGCGCGAGAAAGGGCACCGCGATATTCACCAGCACGATTATCCCCAAGACAGTGAGCACCTGAAGCGCGAAGCGGGTGGGGGCGAACGAGAGGTACCGACCGAGACGCAAGCGGGGGTCAGAAGTCAATGTAGAGGAATTTTAACGTCTGACCCGAAAAGGCGACGATGAAGAGAATGAGCAACCCCCACCAGAATCCCCAGAAGTAGGACGACGTTGAGGGTAGCCGCGGAATATTCGACTCGTCGTGTACGCCACCCAGATACTCCAGCGCATTCTTCAGCTTCACCGCGAATTTGCGAAGCATAGTCAGAACAGCCTACTATAGAAGAAGAGCGCCGTGTCAATGTTCATGGCGAACATTGGCCACCCGATCGTGACCCCAGCAGCCGTGAGTGCCCAGTTGCCCAGTTGCCCCTTCCATTGAGGCTGGGCTAAATAGCCGCGCCGACGACGATATGTCACCCACACACGATGTATGCTCAGCATGACGCCGTGCCATGCGCCGAACACCACGAAGTGAGCTGCCGCACCGTGCCAGAGTCCGCTAACGACCATGGTCAGCAGGATATTTCCGCACACCAACGCAAGTGATCTCCGGGACCCGCCGAGTGGAATGAAGACGTAATCGACCAGCCACTTGTAAAGCGAGATGTGCCAGTGTCTCCAGAATTCGCTGATATTCGACCTGAAAAAAGGCCAGTCGAAATTTTCCGGGATCCTGATACCGAGAAGCCGGGCAGAGCCGATGGCGATGTCCGAATAGGCTGAAAAATCGAAGTACGCCTTCCAGCCATAGGCAATGATCCAGAGGAGGAGCGTCAGGCGGTCGGCCTGCGCGATGTCCGACCGGTTCAGATGAACGGTGAAGCTGCCCAGGACATCAGCGACCGCGAGCTTCTTTACGAGGCCTGTCAGAATCCGTGTGATGCCGCGGTTCCAGTCCAGCGTCCAGTCTGTGCTTGGATTGCGCAGCTGGGGGACGAAGTCCTGAAACCGCTTGATCGGCCCCGCCACCATTGTCGGAAAAAAAAGTATGAACGCGAAATATTCGCCCCGGGTACCCTGTTCTGCCGTTCCCTTGTAGCGATCTGCGGCGTAGTGAATGAACTCGAAAGTGAAGAACGAAATGCCGAGCGGGAGGAATGCTGTTTCCCACCGGAAGGGATTCCGCCCCAGCGGCATCGTCAGCAACCCGGTCGAGAAGTTCCAGTATTTGAAAACCCCCAGAATCGCTACCGCTATCGCAATACCGACGAGGCATAGCCTCGATCGCGGGTGGTAAAGGCGGCTGAAGAAACCTTCCCACAACAGGATCAGCAGGCAAGCAGCCGCGATCCATCCGGCAAGCTCGACAACCGAGAAATACACGAAGAAAGCGGAGCCGAAAAGGGCGCACACCCATGGTCGCAGCGACGGGCGGGCGACGCGAAACAACATGGCGCAAGGTAGGAGCAGAAAGAGATAGTACTCGATCCTCGTGAAGATCAAGCGTGGCTTCCAGGCGAGGCCACGAGCTCGACACTTCCGTACTCCTCAAGGGGATCGCTCTGACCGGTGAGGGGCACGGGACGCAGACCAAGCTCGGCGAGCAGTCCCCTCGCGTCAGTGCCGCTCGTGCCCCAGTCCCAGGCAGCCGGGTGCATCTCCACGAAGATGCTCAGCTTCCGCCGGGAACGCTCGATAAGCCGGCGAGCGCCGGCGAGAACGTCGATCTCATACCCCTCCACGTCGATGAGCAGTACATCCGGATCCTGTCCTTCAGTATCGAAATAGTTGTCCAATGACTCCACACGTGTGGAGACCGACTGCGTACTTCGGAGGAACGGATTCGGCTCGTCGAGCCGGCTCATTCCGTCGGCGACATTCGTGAAGAGTGTCGCCGTTCCGGCGCGAATACCAACTGCGAGAGGTACGATCGTAACGCGGTCCTCGAATCCGTTGAGACGTACATGCCTCGTCAAACATTGCAGTGCCGCCGGGTTCGGCTCAAACGCCACTACTCGGCCGCGCGGGCCAACGACCCGCGCCATCTGAAGAGCATATACGCCGACGTTCGCGCCAACATCCACGAAAGTCATTCCAGGTGACAGGCGCTCGCAAATTGCGGCTGCAACCTCCGGCTCGTACTCGTGACCCATGCGGTGCCTGTGCCTCGGGTCAATTCTGAATGACTCGCCGTTGATTTCCCAAGGTATTCCTCGCCCTCCACTCGCCGCCTCGAGAAACGTCTCGTACGGCGGGCGAAACATTCTGACCGCGGCTGAGTCATGGCCGACCCGTTTCGTCAGCCAGCTCACGGAGGACTGAAGCCGTTCCAGGAAAGCACCGCTCATGGTTTCGAGACAGTGTGCATCATCCCCCGACGCGGGGGGCCCCTCACGGTGTCTCTAGCGGAACGTGCGATTCGCCGAAAAAAAGACGTTTGTGAGCAAAGCGGAATGACAATCCGTAACGCGGCGGCTGATAATGATTCTCGGCCGTAAATGGTGGGGCGAAGCGGTCCCCGACGAGGTCTTCCCGGACGAAAAACGCGTTGATCCCCGCCAGGTCGCATCCCACAAGGCTGTAACCAAGTTTGCGCCCGAGCAGCTCATACGCCTTCAGGCTGGCCCCGAACGCCTGGCTGTGATCCCAGTCGCGCCCCGGCTCGAAGGGATGAATCCATGATTGATCGGGTGGGATGGCGGCGTTGTACTCAACTATCACAACTCTCGGCCTCAACTCGCCGAGCGCCGCCCAAAGGTGGTACGTATTGAGATCGATGTCGAGAGAGAACAGATCAACCTCATCCGGAACCCCCATTTCTCTGAGCAGGCTCATGACGTTGTCCGGGGTCGCGATGCCCTGACGGAGTTTTAGCCGAGATGCAAGAGATGGCATTTCGCGAAGCCGGGTCGAGACAGCAGAACAATCGTGATGACTGGCCTCGATCCACCAGCCGCTCCAGCCCAGGGCCAGAAGGAACGTGGTGTTTGTTTCAGAGCCGTCTCCGACACCGATCTCGAGAAAAGTTCGATTGGGGGAACCGATTCGTCGAAAAATCTCCGCTGTCATCCCGTCTTCGAGATTCTGCGACCAATACTGCGCGCCGTGAAGCAGGAGCCTGCGAGAGTCTCCGTAACGGACGTCATTCGCCTTGAACGATGCCAGCGCCTGAATCATGGCGGTCGTCTCGAGAACGCGCAGCGGCCCCGACATCGCGGCAAGGCTGCTCTGAATGTCGCGAAGCTCACGAACGACGGGCAGCCGTCTGTAGACCCGGCTGAGCCAGCGTGCTGAATTCACGGGTGTGACTCCTTGCCGTCTCGTGGGGCCGCATCAAGAACATCCGTCAGCGCGCGGATGTGGCGCTCCGCTGAAAATCTGCCGGCAACCTTAAAACGCCATAGCTTAAGTGTCTGTGATGCTCCAATGCTCTCGCCACTCCTGCGAATCGTACAATCTCCTCGATGGGCCGCCGGCATGGGCATCGCGATCCAGTATACGGATGCGCCTCTCTTGTTCGCAAGCCTGAACCCGGCAAGAACCGCCGAATTCAAAGACGTATGCTTTTCAACGCGCCACATACACGTCATCAACTACGCGTCGGCCGAATCATCAGACAGTTTTTTTCTCAGGACATAGAAAAGAACTCCGTCCGGCCCGCGCCTGGACGCGGCGTGCGCTCTTAACCCGGCTATAGGCTGGAATTCGCCGCCGCCGTCAAATTCAAGTTCTACAAAACTGTCGAACATTTGCGCCAATTCATCGATGAACGTCTCAGGATCAAAACCCGCGCGTGTAAGTCCGTAAGGCCAATATTCAGTGGCCAGATACTCGGTATTGCTCAGAATATTCCTGGCCCCTTTGAGAATCGCCGGCTCAGAACCCTGGCAGTCAAGCTTCATGAGCCGGACAGGCCCTCCGCTACCAGCCTTCGCCAAATCCGGTAGCGCGTCATCGAGGGCCACCGCCTCAACGACGATCACGGACCTGCGAGATTCGTTCTCCAGCTCCGGCAGCACTGCGGTAGCGGAAGCCGTTTCAAATCGAACCCTGTGATCTCCGTAGTTTATAGGCGACAATTCAAATTGGACCTCGCCGGGCTTATTGAGCGCTGCCAGCCGATATGCGGTAACAGTCTCAACCACTCCGTTGATTCGCAGGTTCTCCGACAGAAGGTCGTAGTTCCCCGGATCAGGTTCGAAAGCGATGACTCGGCCTGTCTTGCCAACCGCGCGCGCTAACTGTACGGAAAACCAACCGAGGTTGGCCCCGACATCGACAATCGTGTCGCCTTCTGAAACGAGACCGGTCAGGACTTTAGTCTCGAGTTTCTCCCAAACACCGTCGATGGCTAGTGACCACCCCACGACCGTATCCCGGGGGTCGAACATGAACCGCCCATAATCGGTCGTCGCGCAAAGCCGGGAAATGCAAGTGTGCTCGCGAATGAGTCCAGCAAATCCTGCCCTCGGCCCGAACGTGTCGAGAAATCTCTGTCCCAGTTTATGGTTCGAGGTTAATAGCCGTTGTCGGCGCCATTGACGCATGCTGTCAGGGATCATGTACACAAGTAAGGACCGGAGGCTCATAGATCGTTGGTTGACACAACAACACTTCCAGGTGGAGTCACACTAATTCCTCATCGCGGGCCGTGCGGACCACTCCACTACGTCGCTGGATATGTCACTCCTCGGAACGACATCATAACCAAGTCTCCTAAGGTAAGTCTGTGCAGCTTCGACTGGTATTTCGAGCGCGCGCATTCGCGGCTTATTTTGCTCATACCACACCTCCTCGACCATCCGCCCAGCGAGGAGGCGTTCGCACCCCTCCAGAGCCCAGCTGTCAGCTCCCTCCGCGTCGATCTTGAGGAGCGCTATCGGCCTATTGGATGCGACGTAATCATCTACCCTTATTACGGCCACATCGATCGTCGAAGCACCAGCCTTCGCGGCGAAGCCTCCCCATCCGGTCTGCTCCGCTGGACCAACGTCGAACGCAAGCCTTCCTGAAGCAGCCCCAGCCGCCATTGGCACTACATCGATTCGGTCCTCGAAGCCGTTTCGAGAGACGTTACTTCTCAGCATTTCGATGATCCGCGGTGATGCCTCGAACGAGATGCAGCGGTTGTTTTTTCGTGCAGATGCCCAGAGGAGACTGAAGTATCCAATGTTTGCGCCGACTTCAATCATCGTTCCGCCCGCGCGCGCAAGTGCGGATACGCGTCGAGTCAGCAATCTCTCATAAATTCCGGTAAACGCGATGCAGTCAGAGATGACGTCGCCGGGTTTCAAACGCATTGTTACCCCAGGCGCGTAACGCAGGTCTGCGGTGTGATAGAGCTCGCTCCATCTCGCATGCTTTCCGCGGTAAGCGCGTGACCAAAGAGCGATGGCAAGTCGGTCTGGAAGAGCGCGAAGCAAAAGGGGACGCCTGGCGGATGGAAAGGTTGCCGGTAACGTCATCTCACATCCTTGCGGTACACCGCCACAGTTTCGCTAACGACATCGTCCCATGTCCTACCCGAAGCGACCTTTTGGCCGGCCAAAGCGACTCGCTCGCGAAGCGACCGGTCTTCTTTCAAAATCAGGAGTCCGGCGACGATGTCACTGATATCAGACCCTGCAATCCAGCCGGATGCGCGATCAGTAACCAGATCGGCAATCCCCGCATCCCGTGTCAGAATCACTGGCACTCCATACGCCATGGCCTCGGCGACGACCATCGCAAAAGTGTCATAAATGGTGGGGTGAAGCAGCACGTCCGCGGCCGAATACGCAGGCAAAATGTCATCCAGTCCGCCAGCCCAGTGCACGCGGTCGGAAACGCCGAGGGATTTCGCGTTTTCCAAATACGTGGTCGATTCGGACCGGCTCACAACAAGGAGATGGACCCCAGGTGCGCGGGACACAGCGCTTATGGCTCTATCAAGCCCCTTTCGAGCGTCACCAGCGTACAACGCTACGAACGCATCTGGAGGCAGCCCCAGTCCCAACCGCGCCGAGCGCCGGGGGGGCAGATTGCGGGCGGGCGGGAACCCGTGATGAACGACGAAGACGTCGCGAGTCCTTCCGTAAAATCGTGCGACGTCGGTTGCCGCCCGTTTGCTTGGCGCAATCACGACGCGGGCACGCCGAAAGAGATCTCTCTCCCTTGCCGTCACGTATCCACCAAGCCATCTCTCTCCGGGACGGGATCTTACGCCGGCCCGCCGCGCCGCATCACGCCATGCAGCGAGCACGATGTGGGTCGTTACCACGTCGGCATAGCGAGTAACCCAACCCTGCGCATGAACGACGTCGTGCTTGCGGCGGACACTCGCGAACCCCGCAGGGAAAGTGAGGATTCTCGTGTATGCACTGGCGCCTACCGCCGGAACGCGAATCACGGTAACGCCTTCTGCGACCGGCGAACGAATGCTGGCCGCGTATAAAGTGACGTCGTGGTTTCGCGCCAGTCGGTTTACAAGTTCCACTGCATAGCCGCCGGTACCATCTGCCGCATAAAAGTCGTGGGTCACAAAACCGATATTCACGGTGGTTGAAAGCTTTGGCGCCTTCGGCCGGTTGCCAACAGTTCCTCCTCAACCAGATTTTAAACGCGCCCGACGGGCACCCCATCGTCGATCCACCCGCGCGCAACCATAATCCCTTTTCTACCGTCTTCCAAACGCCCAGGAATGCGTTGGCGATTGTGAAGCGCAGCACGATCGGACTTAGCCGAGTAGTCAGAACCTGGGAACAATCTAGAACTCATCTCGAAACCGTGCTACCATTTTTGCATTGGCTCGGCATGCGCCCAATAAGCTCAACGGAATTCCGACTCGATTTCCGAGAAACGCATCCCAGGTTTCCTTCACCGAAGAAAACAAGAGGCGGCCACGTGCGTATCGCGATCGTAAACTCAACGAACAGGATTATCGGTGGAGCGGAGAGATATATCGACGAAAGCCTTCCTCTTCTGCTATCCTCTGGCCATGAGACAGCTCTCTGCGTGTTGCAGAACCATCCACCGAGGCTGACCGACGCTGCTCAACATGATGCTGTTCGACTAATTGGCGATGACGTTGTGGCACTTCATAGCCTCGCCGGAATTGGCGCGCTCGTGGAGTGGCATCCTGACGTGATATTCGTACACTGCCTGCTTCCGCAAAAACTCGAGGAGCGGCTCTTTTCCGTGGCGCCTTCGGTGTTGTTTGCCCACGATTACGTGCGCACCTGCATCAGTGGGTCGAAGACGCTGCATAGCCCAAACGCGCGTCCTTGCTCTCGCCAGCTGGGTCCAGGATGCCTGGCCCACTACTATCCTCACAGATGCGGCGGCTTGGACCCTGTGACCATGGCGCGGAACTATCGGCGGGGCCGTGACGCGCTTACGAGACTAACGCGATATCAAGCAGTGGTGACGTTTTCTGATCACATGAGGGCCGAATACGTCAGGAATACCAAAGGAGCAGCGAATGTTGTGCTGATTCCGCCTTTTGCGACCGTTCCGATGACGAACGATTCCGTCCGATACTTTGCGCATGCGCGCCTCGGGTTTCTGGGCCGGCTTGAGCAGGAAAAAGGAGTCGACCTCCTTATCGATACGCTGCCTCTTGCGGCGGATGGGCTCGGGCGCAGCATCACTCTCACAATCGCCGGGCGAGGCCGACAGAGGGCGTCTCTGGAATCCCAGTCGCGAAAGCTGATGCGCAGCCGCAAGGATATCACTGTCCAGTTCACTGATTGGGTGACCGGCGAAGCGCTTCGAGGGTTCTTCGACAACCTGGACCTGCTGGTCATACCGAGCACCTGGCCAGAGCCATTTGCGCTTGTGGGGCTGGAGGCGGCCGCGAGAGGTGTCCCGGCAGTCGCCTTTTCAGTCGGAGGCATTCCCGACTGGCTGAGCGACGGGTTCAACGGGCATCTTGCGCCGGGCGCTCGACCATCCGCCATCGGGCTCTCGGACGCGGTGGTCGCCGCGCTTGATGATCAAGTTCATCATCAGCGTCTGCGAAATGCCGCGGCCGAAGTGTGTTCACGGTACACGGCTCAACTCCACATTGCCCGGCTTAAGGATCTCCTGGGCAAAATTGTTGTTGCCAGAGATTCGAATGGGAGCGCTTCATGAGTTTTCACCTTCTGTAGGCTGCCAGACACTTGGACACGACACTCGGCCAATTGAATTTTTCAACGACGCATCGTCGTGCAGCTTGCCCCATTTTGTCGGACTCGGAAGGATTGTCGCGCAAGAACTCGAGCCTTCCCCTCAGTGCTGCACTGTCATTAGGGGGAACCACAAATCCGGTGCTTCCGTGATCGACAAGTTCCGGCATGCTGGCAACGTCGGTGCATATCGCCGGAGTGCCACATGCCATCCCCTCGAGCAACGTCTGCCCAAGCAGTTCAGGCACGGCGGTTTGGTGGCCATACATGTCGCGGTATACGCTTGGGAGGACGACGCACATCGCGCGCCGGTACGCGTGAATTATCTCCGCATCGTCGCAGTCATGACGGAACGTGACACGCTTGCCCTCCGCAAGTTGATGAAGGCTTGCCTGATATCGTTCATCATACGACCGGCCAATGAGTTCCAGGGCCAGGCCGTCGGGCAACGCAGCAATGAGGTCATCGACGCCCTTGTGAGGCAGGATCCTTCCGACGAAGACAACAACGGGCTCTTTAGGCGTCACCGCGCTGGGCGAGAACAGCTGCGCATCGACGCCGCCATAGATCACTTCGGAGCCCTTCATCCCTCCATGACCGGCGATTCTTTCGCTGTAAGCGCTAATGTGTAAATGGCCATCGAACCATGAATCCGTTCGCGCATATCCGGAGAAGCCCCAGCCGCCGCCGCCAAGATCAGTGGCAAATACTCTCCGGCCGGTAACCCGAGCCAAAATAGCTGAAAGCTCCGCGGCGAGAGTATGAGGCTGGTGACAATGCACTATGTCTGCGGACAAAACGGCGCGCGCTATTCCAGGGTGAATCCGATTGAATTGCTGACCGCGGACTTTCCATGCTGGCGCCAGGACTTTTACACTCAACCCTTCCGGCGTAGTGAATTGCCGAGGCTCATCTCCAAAGCTTACAAGTGTCGTCGGCGCAGACTTCGCCATATGACGGGCAAGCTCAAAAGTATATCGCTCAGCACCACCAAAAATACCGTTTTCGCCAAAGAGCGCAGGCACAATATGCACTATCTGCGGTTTCCGATTCATTCCCCGGTTTTTATGACCTGCAGCTCGAAGGACAGGAACCATGCGGGGAAAATCCACGCCCATCTTCGCTCATATTCGGTCGGCCATCGCGCGGCCATCCGCCAAACGAGCTTGTTGAGGAGTGTCGGCGCGAAGATGATGCTCGCCTGAACGCGGCGAAAGCGCTTGCTCGAATAGAAAGCGAATTCATTATCGCCGGTAAAATAATTAAAACTCGCGACGGAGAAGTAGTGCCGGTGAGTGATGTCGGTAAAAGCGTTGGCACACGAGAAATGGGGTGTGGTAATGCGAATCGTAGCCCCGTTCACGCAGACTCGATGGATCTCCTCCATGGTTGCAACGAGGTCGTCGAGATGCTCGATGACATCGAACGCCCGGACTTCAGTGAAATGATCGTTCGGTAACGGCCAGGGAAGGATATCCAGGTCATGCACTATGTCCGGCTTGGTACTGGGGGTAATATCCAGATTGACGGCGTCAGTCATGTACTTCATGCCAGATCCAATGTGAAGTACACTTCTCGCGGCAAGCAATCCTGGCAGTTGAGTCATCTTGTTAGCCTTAGAACGCCGGAGCCGCCCAACGGATAATGCGCTGTGGCAGGTATTGGGATAGCGGCGACGTAAGTACCGCAACCCTCATTGCCGCGGTGTACACAACCGTGACCCCTATTGCAGTGAGCGCAACGCCGAAAAGGCTCTCCGGAACCAACCACTGCTGAAGCAAAGCGCATCCCGCCGCAAGAGGGATAAGGCGCAAGGCCCAAGGCACTAGCGGGCGCCAATAGTCGCGAAAAGTGGATTCCGTGATCGATAGGAGTGCTGAATAGTTAGCCGGCAGGCTCACCAGTGTAACGCCGGCAATTAGCCCGATCGCCGCACCGGCGATTCCGACACGGGGTAACAGAAATGAAGCCACACCCATTGATACCAGGCCGTCGATCAAATTCACGATAGCGATTCGCCTCTCTGCACCGAATGCAAAGATCGTGTAAACAGCGCTGACATTCAGATGCCGAAGAAGCATACCTATCAGCATCAAACCGGTGATTGCGAACCCGCCGAAGTGTTGCCTACCAACCCAAGTCCAGACAAATGCGCGATTTGTCGCCAGAACGACACATACGACGAGCCCGGTTACCAGGAGCATTCCCTGGGTTAGCGCGCAAGAAACTCTTGCGATTGCTGAAGGAGTCGAAAAGCCCCTCATCTCCGAAAGTCCTGGCACGGCGACTTGCATCAGTATCTGCGGCTGATTCGCAAGAACGGCGATGAGCTTCCCCGTAATGGCGTAGGTGACCACGGCCTCCGCCCCAAGAAGTTTGCCGATAAGAAGAACGTCCGTGCCGGCCAGTAACATCTGTGCAACCTGAGCAACGCTTACCCAACCGCCCTGCGCCAGCAGTTTGCGTTGGGCGCGAAAGTCAAAAACAGGAAACCGTCGTGGCACGGTTTCCGGAAACCGAAGCAATAACCTGAATATCGAGCAAAAGGATATAGAGCATTGTGTCAATATCCATCCCGCTGCCAGTGATTTGAGAGCATACCCTCGATACACCAATAGCACCGTCGCAATCGTACCCAAACCCCATGCGAGCAATTGCAGAATACCGAGGAACCGATTGTCCTGCAGGCCAGCCAGGACTGCTTGAGGAATCCGAAGTGGAAACAGGAAAACGTAAACGACGAGCAGCATCGTAATAGGAATTCGGATTGGTTCCCACGGCGAAGGTAAGAAGATAAGCAGTAGCGCTGCTGCCAAGCCTGCCAACAGCGTTTGTACCCCGACTATAGGCAGAATAGAGGCGATCCGATGGGAAATTTCAACAGCGCGGCTCGTTGCGTCACCGCTCCCTGCGGCACCCGCGACTGACCTCGGTAGAATCGCGACAATCCCAAAATCGAGGAGTCCGAGATAAACAAGAACCTGGGCGACCACCACCCATAAACCGTACTGGCTCGTTCCCAGCGTGCGAAGAAGGAACGGCGTAAGCCACAGTCCCGCAGCCATAAGGACCATCTGGTTTACGTAACCGAACCCGACGCCATAGGCAAATTTCCTGGTGCGGCTCACCCTGCGCCTTCGGGATCAATCCGGAACTGTTCTCCGTTGGTGGTCCAGGGAATGCCGTTCCCCCCGCTGGCAATCGAGAGGAAAAACTTGTATGGACGACGCATCGCTCGAACGAAAATGGAATACCGCCCCAACCGGACCGGATATTTGTCTATTATCATGGCTCATCCAATAATATGAACTTTCTTGCAACCGTGTCGTGCGTCGGCTCTTCCGTCCAACCCCCTCAGAATCTGAGTTGGGTCAAGTCACGCGTGAGAACTTGTCCGCGTGCCAACAGGCATCGGAAGGTTGAGTGACGCCACGAGGATCCGAATCTGTCTGGTCAGTGACATGCTTGCCGAAGGCTGGCCGAGCATGGACCTCTTCTCGGAAATGCTCACGAGAGAGCTTCCGAAGGCAGACTCGTCCATTGATGTCGACAGTATCCGCCTTCCGCTAAAAAAGCGTCTCGGCAGGCTAAGTGGAAACGCCAAAGGTTCAGCAACTGATCGGCTGCTTGCCCGGCATCTTGATTACCCCCGAGCGGTCCGACGCAAAACACCATCCGCCGACGTATATCATGTCCTCGACCATACCTATGCGGCGTCAATCAATTCACTGGGAGACCGCACAACAGTCGTCACCTGCCATGATCTCGACGCGTTCGAAGTGCTCTACTCGCAGACCACGTTCGCCGAGCACATACTCGCCTACTTCGCGCGCATCACGCTGCGCGGTCTCAAGAGTGCTACACATGTCGTGTGTGATTCCGCGACCATCCAACGCGAGATCGTATCCCGCGGTTGGGTTGAATCGGCAAGCACAAGTCTCATACCAGCCGGGATTCATCCCACCTGCACCGTTGTGCCTGGCGACGCAGCGGATCGGACTGCGGAATCACTTCTTGGCCCTGCAACGGGCCCGGAAATACTTCACGTCTCGAGCACTATACCACGAAAGCGGATCGACACTCTTGTTGGATCCTTCGCATCAGTGCTCGGCGATCGCCCCGACGCACGCCTCATCAGAGTTGGTGGCCCGTTCACCAAATCCCAGGCGAGAATGGTATCGGAACTTGGACTTGAAAACTCAATCACCGTCTTGCCGTTCCTCGACCGGGCGACCCTCGCAGCCGTGTATCGCCGCGCCACGCTCGTCGTCCTCCCGTCCGAACGCGAAGGTTTTGGGCTACCGGTGATTGAAGCCATCGCCTGCGGCACGCCAGCACTCGTGAGCGACATCGAAGTGCTACACGAAGTCGGCGCCAGCGCTGTTTCATATGCGCCCGTCGGTGATGACGACGGATGGGCAACGGCAATTCTGGATATGCTCGACGAACACGACAAACATCCTCAACGTTGGTCGGAGCGAATTGCAGCCGGTATTGTACATTCGCGGCAGTATTCATGGCGTCAACACGCCCGCCAGCTCGTTCAGCTTTACCATACTCTCGCGCACTAGCCCGCGTCCCGCCGTCGAACCGTGCGAATTGCATTCCTTAATCCCTCAGGAACAGTCGGAGGTGCCGAACGTTGTCTTCTGGATCTGCTCCGCGGCATCCGGGAGTCGGAGCCGGATTGGGAGCTCCATGTCATCGTCTCCAGTCATGGCGAGTTGGCCGAGGAGCTTGCGAAGCTGGAAATTCCGTGTGACGTCGTTCCGTTCCCGTCCGCTCTATCCCAGCTTGGAGACGCCAGCTTGAGGGGTTGGAGCAGACGGATGCGTGTCACCGTGCGAGCGGCCGTCGCCATTCCATCAATCCTTCGCTACGCGTCCCGGCTCCGGCAACTTCTGGTCAGGTATCAGCCAGACGTGGTTCACACCAATGGACTGAAGATGCACGCAATCGGCGCATTGGCGAAACCGGCGGGTGCAGTTCTCGTCTGGCATATGCACGACTTCATTTCGTCCCGGCCGGTCATGGCTCGCGTTCTTCGCTTTCTGTCCCCACGCTGTGCACTATGTGTCGCGAATTCAAGAAGTGTCGGCGACGATTCAAGAGCCACCTTTGGGAGCAGGCTTCCGATCCGGACAATAATGAACGGTGTTGATCTTCTCTCGTTCCGGCCCGACGGAGCGAAGCTGGACCTGGACGGGATGTTCGGGGTCGTTCGCTCGGGTTCGGCGCCGGTGAGGATCGGGCTCGTAGCAACGATGGCGCCGTGGAAAGGTCACTCCGTTTTTCTTCGCGCCATAGCTCTTATCGATCGATCGATACCAATTGCGGCATACATAATCGGCGGGCCCATCTATGCAACCGGGACTGAGCAGGAGAAGCTCGAGAGACTGAAGGGGATGGCGGCATCATTGGGTATTTTGGATCGAGTATTTTTTACGGGCCATATCCAGGATGTCCCTTCCGCTATGCGCGCGCTCGACGTTATTGTTCACGCCAGCACCTTGCCGGAGCCCTTCGGCCTCGTCATCATCGAGGCGATGGCCACCGGACGCCCAGTAATAGTGAGCCCGCTTGGTGGCGCCGCCGAAATTGTCGCGGAGGGATCCTTTGCTCTTCGCGCTGAGCCGGGAGACCCCACGAGCTTGGCTCATCAGATGACTCTGCTCGCGCTGGATGGCAAACTCCGTCAGGCGATGGGCGAGGCTGGGAGAAGCGAGGCTGAGCGAAAATTCGCTTCACTCAGACTTTCGAAAGAATTCATTCAGGCATATGCGACCATCCGTCCTACGCGCAGTTGAGAGTACTTCATGTTACCGCTGGCAATATCCAGGGCGGGGTTGAGAGATCTCTCGAGACTATTTCGCTGGACAGAGGCTTGCCCCCGCATGAAATCGGAAATTGCCATCGAAACCTTGATGAGAAATCCGGCATCGGCCGACGCGATCCGATCGCGCGGAAAGGCGAAGGCTTAAACACGTGACAGCGATTACAATCTGTCTGCTGGCTTTTGCGTTCACTTTCTGGGCAAGAACACAGTCGCGAAGCGCCGGGCTCTTGAGCGTGTTGGCGTTTGGCTATTCATACGGAATTCTCCGTGCAAATCTCACCACGGCAGGGTACTTCATCTTTGACTCGGCAGCCGCTGGATTGTACCTGGCCGAGCTTAGAACGCACCTGTCCCCCGCTCAAAGACTCAGAGAGAATCGGTTGCGCGACTGGGTAGTCGCGCTGGCACTTGTTCCCTCCCTTTTGCTTTTGCTTCCAAGGCAGGATGTTCTAGTACAGCTCGTCGGATTTCGCAGTGCCATTCTTTTTCTTCCATTCATCCTTCTGGGAGCGCGGCTCGAGCGGGACGACTTCAGGAAGCTGGCGATTGGAGTAGCCATCCTGAACCTGGTTGCTTTTTCGTTTGCGGGATATGAATTCGTCAACGGGATCAACTCCTTATATCCGGTGACAAGTGTCACATCTATCATCTACAGATCCACTTTGCAAGACGCCTCGTTTTATCGGATACCCGCCACGTTCTCGAGCTCTGCTTCATATGGGGGTACCATGGTTGTCACGATTCCGCTGCTCGGTATGGCAATCTCGGGCAAACATGTCAAAGGCCTATGGTACGCCGTATGTTTCGCCGGGCTCGCGATCGGCACTGTCGGAGTCTTCGTGTCTGCGTCACGTAGCACTGCCGTTTTGGCCATTGTTGCCCTGGTCGCCATACTGATTCAGAATCGCCGCACTCCGCGCGTCGCGATGGCACTCGCGGGCGGAGCCATTATCGTCGCCACTCTCGTGGCCAGCCAAACACGTTTACAACGCTTTCTTAGCCTCGGAGACACCGAATATGTTGCGCAGCGCCTTATCGGAAGCGCCAACGCTGGCATAGTGGACATAGTCATGCGGTACCCGTTCGGAAACGGACTCGGGGCCGGTGGCACGAGCCTTCCATATTTTATCGAGAAGCGGGTGGAGGGAGCGATCTGGCTCGAGAATGAGTACGCCCGCCTGGCACTCGAGCAAGGCGCTATTGGCCTCTTTTTATGGATCGGCTTTATCGCCTGGGTACTTGTTCCCTCGCACGGCGACTCGCGCACGCAGGGAAAACTGGCGATACGAATTCTGACGGCCGCAATATTCGCGACTGGAATGGTGGGAACCGGGCTCCTTGCCGCTATCCCGGGTACCTGCTTCCTCTTCCTTATGATAGGGGTGTTGTTCAACGACTTGTCGCCTTCAAGAGCGCCTGGGCGTATTCAGCGGCCTCGCGGTCGAATGGTTCGAAAGCCGGTAGCTCCCGCGCTTACCGCAACGGCACGCCTGCCTGGATGACTAGTCCCGGAGGCCTCAGTCGGCCTTCGATGCAATGGGCAATACTTACCCCGGAGTTTCCGCCTGCGTCTGGTGGAGTCAGCGACTACTCCTCCCTCGTCGCAAAGAGCCTCCTGGCTGCGGGTGATACTGTAAGCGTATGGTTTCCGGGTTCAACGAAACAGGAGCAACGTCAGGGTACCCCGTGGCTCATCCCGTTGCAAAAAGGTTTCAGGCTGTCCGGCCTTAACCTTTTGTTGAGGGATCTCGACGCGTTGCCGCCCGATGCGAGGGTGCTTCTTCAGTATGCGCCTCACGCGTTTGGTTACAAGGGCATGAACATTCCGATCGTCAGAGCTCTTTCCAGATTCAACCGCAACCCATTGGACGTGATGTTCCACGAGGTGGCATACCCCCGCCTCCGCGGTGACACCGTTCGGCATCAAGCGCTTTCCATAGTGCAATTCAGCATGGCACGACAGATAGCAGCAAGAGCTGACCGGATTTTTGTCTCCACTGAGGCTTGGCGACCAGTGCTGGCGCCTTGGGCGCGGGATCCAGCATCCATTGTCTGGCTCCCGGTTCCGAGTAACTTGCCGAAACGCGTCCGGCCGGAAGATACGGCCGCGGCCAGGCTGAGCCTTGGAGTAAGCAATGGCACTATCCTCGGGCACTTCAGCACTTACGCGCCAGGCATAACGGCGTTCCTGTCGGCCTCAGTTCCTTCGCTTCTTCACGCTGACGCAAGCCGCGCGTGCGTGCTGATGGGCAGAGGCGCACGGAATTTTCGGAATGCGATGTCACTGGCGAACCCGGCGATAAGCTCGCAACTGTTCTCGTTCGAAGGTTCGCCAGCACTCGAGCTCGCTGGCTTTATCTCGGCGTGTGACGTGATGCTCCAGCCCTATCCCGACGGGGTTACTGGTCGGCGAACCACCGTAATGGCCGCAATAGCGCTAGGCGTCCCCACCGTTACAACGAATGGCGTGCTTACCGAGGATATCTGGAAAGAAAGTGGAGGCGTCGCGCTAAGCCCGGCCCACATGACTACCGCGTTTGCGCCTACGGTCGAAGAGCTCGTTCGCAATGCTGTGATCCGTGCTCGACTCGGGCGGGCCGGGAAGAGATTGTATGAGGCGGCGTTTGACGTCTCGCACACTGCTAGGCTTCTGCGTCAAATTTGAGTATTAGCTCCAAAATGTTGTGGCATAACGTATGCCTACTCCGAAGGTATCATTACCTTGTATAATGCTAGCGACACTTCAGCATGACGATGTTTTGAATTCTTCGATCTGACTCCCCAGGCAACTGACGAAATTGAAGACGTTAATAACTGGGGGAGCGGGCTTCATCGGCAGCAATGCCGCAGCCCATTATATCCGAAAAGGAAGCGCAGTTGTTATTCTTGACAATTTGGCCAAGGTTCGCTCGAGAACCAATCTGGAATGGCTGCGTCAAATTGGCAGTTTCACCCACATCCAGGCGGACATCCGTGACGGTGACGCTGTAGACGCGGCAATGCAAGAGCACGCCGATGCAGACCTTGTTCTTCATCTCGCCGGACAGGTAGCAGTTACAGCCTCCCTCGTAAACCCGAGACATGATTTTGAGGCGAATGCCCTTGGCACTTTCAACATACTCGAGGCCGTTCGAAAAAATGCGCCTCAAGCAACCCTGATCTACTCTTCCACCAACAAAGTCTACGGGGGAATGGGAGATATCCCGGTCATTGAAATGCCGGAACGCTATTCATATGACGGTGCGGTTTCCGGAATAGCCGAAACGAGGGGGCTCGATTTTCACTCGCCCTACGGGTGTTCCAAAGGGGCTGCCGATCAATATGTTCGAGATTATCACCGTATCTTTGGCTTGAAAACGGTCGTGTTCAGACAGTCCTGTATTTACGGGCCTCGCCAGTTTGGTGTTGAGGATCAGGGGTGGGTCGCATGGTTTACGATTGCAGCCCAGCTTGGCCGACAAATCACAATTTATGGCGACGGCAAGCAGGTGAGGGATATCCTGTTCGTGGATGATTTACTGGAGGCGTTCGATTCCGCACATGACCGTATCGATCGGGTAGCGGGACGCGTCTACAACATGGGCGGTGGACCCGAAAACACGATATCCTTGTGCGAGCTGGTTACAAATCTCGAAGCTCGCCTTGGGAGGAGGATCGATGTTCAATCATCCGATTGGAGAGCAGGCGACCAGCGCATTTACGTAAGCGACACGCGTCGTGCGGTCGCTGATCTGGCTTGGCAGCCAACGGTATCCGCAAATGCAGGAATTCAGCGCCTGTTCGACTGGGTGGCTGAACACGCAGGAGAATTCCACTGACAAGACGTCGCCGGCTCCGCATTCTTCACGTTGGGAAGCACTACCCGCCATTCATGGGAGGGATTGAGACTCATCTCCGCACGCTCGTTGAGGGCCTTGTAGATCGGACCGATATAGACGTTGTGGTGGCGCATTCAATCCCCGAAACGGTAGTGGAACGCATTGGCGGTGTCCGAGTGAAACGTCTCAAGAGGCAATTCTCGTTCAGGGGAGCACCGATTTGCCTGGGTTACGGGGCGGCGATCCGTGAGTCTAAGGCGGACATCGTGCACCTTCACCTCCCAAATCCCGCCGCAGTCATTGCCTTGTTGTGGAGCCGCTATTCCGGTCCTCTAGTTGTGACTTACCACAGCGATATCGTTCGTCAACGCTTCCTGGGCAAGCTGTTCGAGCCCGTCTTGCGCATCCTGCTCGCGAGGTGCGATGCAATCATCGCTACCTCCGATGCGTACGCAAGTTCGTCGCCCACACTAAAGGCTTTTTCATCGAGTTGCAGGGTCATTCCCTACGGCATTGATCTCGCGTTGTTCGTCTCGCCTTTTCCCAACAAAGTGGCCGAGATCCGGACTCGCTACGGAAAGCGCATTGTGCTAGCGGTTGGGCGCTTAATCTACTATAAAGGCTTTGACATTCTGATTGACGCGATGAAAGAAATTGAAGCGCATCTCGTCATCATCGGCGATGGGGCGCTAAGGGATTCCCTTTCCAGTCAGGCGAAAGCGCTGGGAATCGCCGATCGTGTCACGTTTCTCGGAGAACTTCAAAATGAAGAGATCGCTGTGTTTTATCGAGCGGCCGATGTTTTTGTTCTTCCCTCCGTGGCGCGAAGCGAAGCCTTCGGGATTGTCCAGATCGAGGCGATGGCTTCTGGAACTCCCGTCATCAACACGAGCCTGGACTCAGGAGTGCCCTCGGTGTCACTCGACGGACTGACCGGCCTGACCGTTCCCCCCCGAAGTGTCAAGGCGTTGGCGAGAGCCATACGTCTTTTGCTGGATAACCCCGACCTCGCGCTGCGCTTCGGCGATGCTGGCGGGCTCCGCGCGAGGGAACGCTACTCTGCCGAAAGAATGTGCGACGACACCCTTCGCTTATATTCGGATATTGATTCACGCAGACGGGCGTCAATCCAGGAAGTCTCACTTAGCGACACGACGGCTGGCCGGATTTCACGCACTAAAGTGCGGAACACACAGGATAGGTATGCAGTCTGACGATAAAATGGACACCGTAAAGGGAACTGCTGTCGTTTCAGGCCCTGGCGCGCAGACAGAATCGGGTGAATCTGATTTTTTCATTGAGACTTCCCCAGAACCTGTATCCCTTCGGGACAGGATTGCGGTTGTTCGCCAGAACTACTGGATTATTCTTGCTGTCTGCGCCTTCTCCACCGGCTTGGCGGCCTACATTGTGGCGAATACCCCTTCGCTTTATCGCGCCGCCGCTACCGTGCGCTTTAACGATATGCGTTCGAACCTGACATCTGGCGTTGGAACCGAGTTGGCCGCTCAAATGTCCTGGGCTGTCGATCCGGTAAAGACCCAGATCGAACTACTTACCAGTCGAGCAACGGCAGAAAAAGCAGTTGATGACGGAAAACTTCAAGCTCAGCCGATCGGGTCGCGCGAAACGCCTGACTGGATACAGAGTTTAGACGCGCACGCACTCCGCAAGCCAGATACGCTTCGTCTGCTTTTTGGCGATTCAACCTATTCTGCCGTATTTGGCACTACGCGGTCCGCTGCTGGCTACGGGGGACCACTTGATGTTGGCGACGTTCACCTGACGGTTTTCAAGCGGCCCGCGGTATCGGCGGCAACTGTGCTCGTCGTTCCACGGGTCGATGTAGTTGAGCGTGTTATGTCAGGAATCAAATCCAAACGGCGTACTGAAACAGACATTGCAGATTTACTGTTCGATGATACGAACCCCGCGTTCGCCCAGCGCGCCATCAATGCTACGGCCAACGCTTTTCAAGTCCTCAACGCGCTGTCTTCTCAGGAGGCCGCTCGCGCAAGACGCGTTTTTATCGATGCACAGCTCAGGAAAACAGATTCACTCCTGGAAATTCAACGTCTTCAGTTGAGCGAATTCCGAAGCGCCGCGCAGGCGTTCAGCTCAAAGGACAAGATCGCTTCTGAGCAGACTAGCTTGGCTAACCTTCGCGCGCGACGCGACGAAGTTCAGGCAGACAGGCAGGTTTATTCCATTTTGCTCAACCGTGCCCAAGCGGCCATTTCAGCTGGCGATGTGGACGGGTTGCGATCCATAGTGGCAAGCCCCGGTTTGGCGAGTAGTTCAGCCATTGGAGAACTTTACAGTCAATACGCCAAGATTAGAGGCGTGCGGGACTCGCTTACCACTGGTCCATTTCCGGTCGCAGCGACTAATCCGGATTTGCTGAGAGCCAACGGGCTACTCGCTTCGACAACCGAGCGCCTGCTTGCCGCCGTCAGGAGCCAGATCGAAACGCTGGACGCAAGAATAGGAGCACTCGATGCGATGAGTTCGCGAACCGCCAGTGCTGTCAGTTCGCTACCTCAAACGGAGGCTGAAGAGGCTCGCCTAATCCAGCAATCGGAAGGGACCGAGAAAATGGCCGAGCAGTTGCGCGAAGAACAGCAGCGGAGCCGGATATCCGAAGTTGCGCAGGTGGGACAGGTACAGATTGTCGACTTGGCAAGGCTTCCAGAGTATCCGGTAAATGGTGGTCAATCACGCAAGATCATTTTTGCGGCTTTGCTTGGTCTGGGGCTAGGGGTCGGATTGACGCTCCTTCTCGATAGCTTTGACACATCACTCCGGCGTATCAGCGATGCCGAAACGTTCCTTCGGTTACCAACCCTCGGTGCGATCCCCGAACTGAGCGGCGCAAAGCCAAAGGCACGGCGTCTGCGGCTCCCGTCGGCAAGGCTGTCGGATGTCCAGGTGAATCAAGCGCGTTCGATCTCAAATGAACCGGCAACAACAGCCAGCCTTCGCTATGTCAACCCATCTGCACCCGCGTTCGAATCTTTTAGGGCTCTCCGGACAAGCCTGATATTTTCAAACGCTGTAAAGAGCCTTCGATCTATCGTCGTTACAAGTGCAGCGGCAGGAGACGGCAAGAGCACCACCTCTACAAACCTTGCCGCTGCCTTTGCCCAGCAAGGTATGCGGGTTCTTATTGTAGACTGTGACATGCGACGAGGTCGTTTGCACGCTGCCTTTGACGTGCCTCGATCACCGGGGCTGACCGAGGTCATTATCGGGTCGTCATCAGCGGCAGACGCGGTGCACCAAACTGTGGTGCCGAACCTTTGGCTGCTAACGGTTGGGCTTCAGCCTCCGAATCCCACGGAGCTACTCGGAAGCGACTCTGTAAGGGCAATACTTATGTCGCTAACCAAAGCCTACGACTTGGTAATTATCGACACGCCTCCAGTCCTCGCCGCAGCGGACGCTGCCGTACTTAGCGCGATGGTTGACGGAGTAATAATGGTGGTTCGCGTCGGAGTCACCGACCGGCGTGCGGCTAAGCGGTCGCTCGAACGCCTTCAAATCGTCGGGTCGCGAGTTCTGGGAACCGTACTGAACGATCCCCAGGAAATTCTGGGAACATCAGAAGACTACTACTATTACCAGTATCGTTATTCGGCCAAAAAGGTCGGCTAACCACTTGGCGTGAGATGCCCGGGCCTGTGGCTAGCAGTCGTACTTGTTACCTGCCCTCTGCGGCTGTCTTCTCAGACAACCGCCGACACAGGCGGACGTAGCGAGGTCTTCACGGGCAGTGTTTTGGAAAGCTATCTGCGGTACCTGCAGACGCTGGGCAAATCGCCTTCGTATCCGATGTCTGTGCGAGGCTTCTCCCTGCATGAACTCGACTTGATGGCACCGCGAGATTCGGCCCACCCGTGGGCGCAGCGTTACTCGCTGAATGCGACTCCCACTCAACAACATCGATGGGATTATGTGAGGCCCACGGCCGAGTTCACATTCAATAGCGCATTTCCCTACGGCAGCAATGACGGCGCTGTGTGGAAAGGAAAAGGGATTACCAGCTCAGTCGTTGCAGGTGTTTCAGCAAGATGGAGCGGGCTGTCAGTCGTCCTGGCACCAACCCTGTTCCGCGCCGAGAATGCTGCGTTTCCACTGATGAAACACCAGAACACGTCGGAAGGTGAATTTGCCGACGGTCCGTTTCCGCAGATCATTGATCTGCCCCAACGTTTTGGGGACACGCCCTATCAACGCATCGATTGGGGCGAGAGCACCATCAGATTAGATGCGCATGGAATGGCGCTCGGAGTCTCGACAGCCAGCGAGTGGTGGGGACCCACGAACGACTTCCCTTTCGTGCTCGGCAACAACGCGGGAGGTTTTCCGCACGTCCTCTTCGGTACGAGTGAGCCCGTAAACGTCGGCGTGGGCAAGATGCACGGCAGGGTCATCTACGGTCTCATCGATCAATCTGCCTTCTCCCCCGTAACCGGTCCAACATACGTGACCGATTCACTGAACCTGGGTACGAGGCGTTTTGCCGCGGGTTTGGTCGCAGTGCTTCAGGTTCGCGGAGTGCCCGGCCTCGAAATCGGGGGCGCCCGTTTTTTCCACGCCGGTTATAAGCGGGGAGGCATTACGGCTCAGCGCTTTAGTCTTCCTTTTCAGCAACTGCTGAAAGGCCGCGTTAACGCGGTGGTCGATTCGTCGCTGGGGTCACCTGACGCGGGAGAAAATCAGCTTGCGTCCCTGTTTTTCCGATGGAGTCCGCCCGGAAGCGGATCCGATATTTACGGCGAATTTGGGCGGGACGATCACAGCCAGGATATACGCGACTTTCTTTTCGAGCCAGAGCACGCGTCGGGGTTGAATATCGGCTTCCGTCATGCGTGGATGTCCGGTACGAACATCACCGCAGTTCGCGCCGAGGCCTTCGAGTACGGCGAAGCGCGTTCGGAGGGCGACCGTTTTGAAGGGTTCATATACACGCACGCTTTTCTCCGTCAGGGTCACACTAGTCGCGGGCAACTGCTCGCGGCGGATGTAGGCCCCGGGAGCGGGAGCGCTCAAATCATTGCGCTCGACCGATTTTCAACCGTGGGAAGATCTACCCTTTATTTTCGGCGAGTCGTGCAACATGAGAAAAATGGCGAATTGATAGGCATCGAGCCCGGAACAGTGAAAAAACCTGTGGATGTATTGAACTCATTGGGTTGGGAGATGAGCCGGTTTGTCGGAAAAGTCGATATCACGGTGAAGGCCGCTCTGACCTTCGATCTCAATCGTTACTTCCTGAGCGACCAGACAAACGCCACAGTCGGAATCGCTGCTCGCCAGAGCTTCTGATTGTTTCTAAGCCTCAGGCTCAGGCCGGCACCACACAGAAGTGAGCGCCGCACAAGCAGGCAGTTCAACAACAACCCTGCCGTGGGAGCTCTCGTTGTTAGAGTCAAAGAATTTCGGCGAGAAAAACGAAGCCAAATTGTTGACTACGGCATCGTACGAAGTGGGCAAAACCCTTAGCGACCCAATTCCACTTCAAACTTTTCTCAACGTATTTTTTCCCCGAAGCCCTGAATCGCTGAGTGCCGGCAACGGGGTGTCATCGACTGTCCACCCTGCGCCATCTCTGGGACTCACTTAGCGGGAAGCCCCGAAAATGGCGGGAGTCGACTGGACCTCGTCCTCAAGTCGTGCCTGCGTACCAGAGTGCGGCGGCAATGTTATTTGGACCGTTTCGGACCCTGGGGAGCGATGCGGCGGGACAGGTAGCTCTACAAAACGCTCGACATGAACTTCAGCCGCCCGGCTTCTTTCTGGCCAATGTCGATGTGAACTATGGCCTCGCGGCCAACCCGCTTCCCGTGCCAGTCAGCGCAGAACTGTCGTATGCCGTCGGCAGACGATGACGCATTGTCTTCGGCGTTCTTGAGCTGAAGCAGGAACGGAACGGGCGCAGGAAAGTCCGTGTCCCTGTAGCCAATCACACACGCGATTCCCATCGCAAGGTATTCGCGGACCTTCAGCGGGCACGCTTCGTCCATGCTTTTTCTATGGAGCGCAAGCGTTGCAATGGCCGCATCGCTTTGACCAAGCACGCTTTCGTACTCGTGTCGAGGCAGTATTCCGTACATCCGCACATTTGCCGGCAATCGCGGAGCTGAATCTGGTCCGACGAGATCGAAGTCGATTTCGGGAAGGAGCGACGCGAGATCCACGATCTTGTCGATGCCATGCCAGACGGCACGCGGAGCTCCGATGAACACCAACCTGAGGCGTTTACCGCTGGAGGGTGGCACCGGCCGATATGCGGACAGGTCAATTCCGTTCGCGATGACCTCGGTGGGGCGTCCGAACTCCGCGTAACGCGCCGCGATTTCATGAGTCACAGCCACAAATCCCGCCGCACCGCGAAGCGTTTTCCCTCGCACAAGCCGATGGTACCGGTATTGGTACCACGGCAGATACAGTCGATACTCGGGAAGATCGACACTGTTCAATTCAAGAACTGTCGGCACCTCTCGCATGAGCTCTGACATCGCGGACGACCCGGTGTCGAATCGCGCGTAGACCAGGTCGGGTTTCCAGCGCTTCACAGCGCGAGTCAAACCAAAGAGTCGAATTCCGCGCGTTGGCCATCCGGTTTCCAATACGACGGCCTCGGTAACGCCTCGCGCATCAGTCCACACATCGTCATCGCGCGAAAGAAGGAACAGAGACGCATCGTGACCGGCGGCGCGCCAATTGGTTACCTGCGCGACCAACTTCTTGAGGACACCGTTTTCCGTCGATGCGTCGCACCGCGCGACGTAAGCGATCTTCAAGTCGCCGAAGGCGCTACTGGCTTCATGTTGCGGCGCGCCACCGCGCGATAGACTCGCCGCGTGTTCCGGTACGCCGTGCTGCGGGCCATCCGCGCATAGGACGGAAAATCCCAGAACGATCGGGGCGGCTGATTCATGATTGCATCAAACTCGGACTTTGTCAGCTCGAGTTTCTTCGTCACGTAGTCGATGTCGGCGCGTTGGAGCTCAGGCGCGTACGGCGCACTCTTCAACTCGTGTAAGGCCGCGTCACGACTCATCTCTCCGCTGCAGACGAGGCTCGAGAGATGTGCCTTCCGCTTGTCATAGCCGAATTTTGTGGGAAGGATGTAGCCCTGATAAAACCGCGTGTAGATCGATTCGTGATGCTTTCCGCTGAAATTCTGCCAGCCAAGCTCCCTCTGGATCAGCTCGATCGCTGGCGACTTGGCATAGTCGAGATAGTCGAGCATATCGATGCGAGCAGTTCCCGCCATGTAGTCCCTCGCGCGGAAAAACCCAAGCCGCGGGAAAGTTTTCAGCCGAACCTTACCGAACTGGCGATGAACCGTCTTGATGTAGAGCCAGTCGAGGTGGCCCGACGACCACGCAAGCGGCAGATGGCTTTCAGTGCGATGATTGGCGCCGCTGATGATCGTGCGTGCGCCTACCTTCGCGGCAGTCTGAGCGAGAACCGCCGTAATCGCGTGGTCACTCGGAATTTCGGAGTCGGGGGTGGATGCTCTCAGGAACGCTGTCTGAAGATCGCGGAACTCCTCCCAGTCGAGGACGTGTGTGATCAGATCGATCTCGAGCCTGGCGACAGCATTCTGGATGTTCTTGACCGCGATCTCTGTATCCCACCCGTTGTCGAGGTGCACCGCGACTGGACGCAAACCGAGACTCTTGACCTTGTACGCCAGGAACGTGCTGTCAACGCCACCGCTCAGGCCGATGACACAGTCGTATCGTTTTCCCTTTCCATCCTCGCGGATGCGCTTGACGG
>JBDUEH010000002.1:0-31319 GCA_040002555.1 Gemmatimonadales bacterium
ACGCGTACGTCACTCAGCCGAACGGAAAGGTCGAGGCGACATCCGGCAAATTCATTTTCCGCAATGACCCGCAGCCGCGGCCGGGAAGCACCGTTTACGTTCCTGAGAGAGACAAGAGCGAGCGCAGCGTTGACTTCATCGCGACTATCGGTTCGCTCGCATCTGTGGCCGGGAGTCTGATCACGCTGGCGATCGCACTGCGCCGATAGCATTGACTGATCCATCGGTAATGCCGACCGGGAACACCCTCACATTCGCGAGGTGGGTGACTGGTGTAGTGACCCTGTGGAGAACCGTAGTGTGGGTCGTGGTTGTTGCGGTCCTGACGGGCGCAGCTGCGTCCGTCCTCGTTCCTCCGGTGTACAGAAGCAAGGCATCCTTCGTCGCAAACAGCTCGAGCAGCTCAAAGCTGGAGGGCGCACTCGGGAACAGCGTCGGGCTTGGTGGAATTATTTCGCAACTCGGTGGCCGCATGGGAGGCGACCCTTCGGAGTCACCCAATTTTTATGTCCAGCTGCTCTTGAGCCGCGAGCTGCTCACTCGGCTTCTCCAGTCGAGATTTCCCAATCCGCGGACTGACGCGCCCAATGACAGCGCTTCGCTGTTGACCATCCTTCGCATCAAGAACGCCAATCCGGAACGCCGGATGGAACTGGCGGTGAAGCAGTTGACGCAGTCGATAAGCCCGAGCCTCGATTCGAAAACGAACCTCGTGTGGTTTTCGGTAGACGCACGCTGGGCTGAGCTGAGCTCCGAGATCGCAAATCGCATTATTGACCTGGTCAGCGGTTTCGATCGTGAGATCAGGGTTTCACGCGCGAAATCGATGCGGGTTTTTCTTCAGATGCGACATGACAGTGCTCAGGCCGCGCTTCGACAGGCGGAAGGCAACCAGCGGGTTTTCTATGAGCAAAATCGCGGTTTCATCGGCGGCTCTCCGGCCCTCAAGTTCGAGGAACAGCGAATCAAGAGACAAGCTGATCTGGCGGCGGACTTGTACATGAATCTCGACAAGCAGCTTGAGGTCGCGCGAATCGATGAGATCAACGACGCGGCACTCATCACCATCATCGATTCCGCCATCGTTCCAAAAAAAGCTCTCTGGCCCCGTTACTGGGTCACTATGTTTTCGGCAACCGCCGTCGGCCTGTTTGTTGGGCTGCTGATCGCAGGCAGCATGGTCGTTCTCGCGGACTGGCAGGCCCGCAATCCCGAGGCCGCCACGAATCTCAGGGAATCGCTCGCTAGAGCGCGTTCTGAACTTGTGGGTGCCGTGCGGATGTCCAGGCGTCCGACGAGCCAGCATTACGTCGGGGCGACGAACCCTGGCTCGGCTTCGCGCCAGACGTCAAGCGACCTGCGATCCGATGAGACGCCGACTGACCTCAAGCGACCGGCCTGATCACGCACACCGGCATGGCACAGTGGCCGTGACCGAGGCGCCCCGCTGACATTCAGCTTCTGGATTGCGGGCATCATTGCCCGCTGGAGAACTGCACTCACCATCTTCGCGACCCTCATGACTGCGGCGATCCTGGCGACATTGCTGCTTCCCCCGATCTATCAGGCGCACTCGTCGTTCATCACACCAACGATGCCAACCGGGAAGACGCCGGCCGATGAATCCTCCCCCTCGACTTCGCTTCCGGGCGGTTCGAGCAGGGCTCTCCTTGCTCCGAGTTATTACGCCACGATTATTGAAAGCGAGACACTGAGACGGTCGCTGTTGAGCTCGCGGTTCGGGGATCCGCGCGCATATCCTCGCTTCGATTCGATCCCCCTCGCGCTCATTCTCCGGCCCAACGAAAAGGATGAAAGGCGCCGAGTTGACCTTGGCAGTCGGCAACTGGCGAAAGCGATCTCGACGCGGTTCGACGGAACCACGAGTGTTGTTGACGTTGAGGTCAGGATGAGGTGGCCCGAACTGGCCGCGGCAGTGACAAACCGGGCTGTCGAGCTGGCGAACGCTCTTGGGGACAAACACCGAGGCGAGCGTGCCGCCAGCGAGACGCACTTTTCCGAAGAGTTGGCCGCAAACGCGAAGTCGGCGCTCGCGCAAGCCGCAAACGAGCAGCGGCTGTTCGAGGAAAGGAACCGCGAATGGAACTCGCCTTCGCTGCAGTCCGCGCACGCACTGCTCGTCGCCAACGGCCGGTTGGCGGCTCAAAAAAGCTTTGCTTACGAACAGCGTCTCGATGCGTCTCGGCTTCGCGAGCGAACCGGGATTTCAACGATAACCATTGTCGATCGCGCGATCCCGCCACGTAAAGCGCAATGGCCGCGGTACGCCAGATTGCTCGCAAGCGCGCTGGTGACCTCCTTTCTGGTCGCGTTTCTGGTAACCGGGATTCTGGTTTTCGCAGCTTCGCCAAAACCTTCCGCGCCTGTCGTTCTATCGACACGCGCGGAACCGGACCCATCATGGCTGAGCCGAGTTGGATTTCCGTTGTTTGCGTTCGGACTGATTTTCCACAGCCTGATTATCACTGCGCTTTTCGGTTGGCTGGGACTTCCGGTCGATACCGTGCGAACAATTGCAGCGTGGAAGGAGTTTTCGCTCGCATTGATTCTTTCCGTCGTGGTGATCAGGGCGTTCACGGGCCGAGGTCAGAAGTCGCGGCTGGCCTGGACAGACATGTGGATCGGGGGCCTGCTCGCGACAGCTTTTCTTTTCCTGCTTGTGGAAAATCTCTGGCTTCGCTTGAATCTCCCGCCGGCAGCCGAGATGCTGGGATTCCGCGACGCTGTGTATTTCATGCTGCTGTACTTTGTGGGCCGATCGATGCCGCAGCTTGCGATGACTGACGGTGCGATGCGCAAGTTGTTCGGCCTTGTCTTTCTGACGGCGATGATCGGAGTAGTCGAACGCGCATTCGTTGCGCCGGAGATGCTCGTGGGTCTCGGAGTAGCGGCCTATTTCCAGGACTTCCTCGGTGTCTCCGCATTTACGGTTGGCAATGTCTATGGCCTGCCTCTCAACTACTGGACGATGATTGGCGGCCATTTATTTCGGAGAGCCGGGTCGGTCTACCTGAGTGGACAGGGATTCGCAGTTCCGTTTCTCCTGTTCTTTCCGCTTGCAACTGCATGGGTATTTCTTCGACCGAAGAGATCGTCGGCTCAGGTGACGGCTTATCTCGTCATCGCGGCTTCGCTGATTTTGACGCTTACGCGAATGACGATTCTCATCGCACTAATTCAGCTCGTTCTGTTCGTAAGCCTTCGCCGCAGACCGGAATGGGCGGTTGTCGGCTTGATGGTCGCCGCAGTGGTCTTCCTATCCGCCTTTGCGTTGATACCTGGATTTCCGACATTCGTGTGGGAAACGCTGTCTTGGCAGGAAGGCAGCAGTATTTCGCACGTCAACGATTGGACGAGCGGGCTTGCGGTCTTCTTTCAAAACCCTTGGGGATCCGGTCTCGGAACCGCCGATCAAAGTGCCGTCCGATCGGGACTCAAGCACCTCACCGGCGACAATCTCTACCTCAAGTACGGAGTAGAAATGGGCGCGCTCGGTCTCTCGCTACTGGTACTCTCGCTGGTGGCCATAGGCAGAACGGGATTTCAGTTGTACCGTCGTGGTGTATCCATGGCTCAACAACGAATGGGAATCACACTGTGGCTGGCGGCGATAGGAATCGCGATCAATGGCATCACCGCGGTGGTGTTCAGCTCGATTACTCTGGGCTGGCTATTCTTCTGGCTGGCGGGAGCGGCGGTAACCGCGGCACAATCACTTCCTGTGACAGCAGAACCGGCTCGATAGGCTTGATAACCGTTGCGCTCGACGCTGAGCACACTCGCCAGACGTCTGCCGGTACTCGCCGAACGTTGACTTCGCTAGTCACTGCACTCCGCGAGCGGAGCGACATTAGAGCAATCGTCGTTGGCGGCGGTCCACTGCTCCAGCGTGGAACCCTCGCCAAGCGAATGGCGACTGCGCGGCAGGATTTTCTCTGGTATCCATGGCTCGGGCGGCGTGAGGCGATCAACGCTGGCGCTCAGGTCTACCATTGTCCGACGCCGCGTGCGCCCCTGACGCGAAACAAGATTCCTCTCGTTGTCACAGTTCATGACCTCGTTCCACTACTGTTTCCCGAAACCATGACGCCGTGGAGCAGGATTTACGGACGCTTGACCCTGGGGCGCGTGCTTGCCGCCGCTGACATTATTGCCGTACCATCGAAAGACACGGCAAATGATCTGATCACGCTTACAGGCATCGACCCACACCGCGTCCGAGTCGTGCCGAATGGTGTCGATCCTATCTTCTTCATGGCTCCCCCGGAAATTTCATCCGAAGACAAGAAATACGTTTTATTCGTTGGCACTCCCGAGCCCCGCAAGAATCTCCCGCGCCTGGTCGCGGCTATCGAGAGCCTGGCAAAAAGAGGATATCCATACCGGCTGGTAATCGCGGGCTCCGGCGGCTGGGGTCGCGATCGTATCGATTCGTCGCTCGTTGATTTCGTGGGACGCGTCCCGGACGCGCAGCTGCGCGACCTGTATTCCCGCTCACTCTGCGTCGCGATACCATCGCTTCACGAGGGATTCGGTTTGCCTGCGGCTGAGGCAATGGCGGCTGGAAGTCCAGTCGTTGCGGGCAACCGTGGCGCGTTACCGGAAATCGTCGGCGATGCTGGTGTCCTTGTTGATCCATACAACGTGACTGCGATCGCTGACGGCATCATATCGGCCATCGAGAACCGTTTCGAACTTGTTAAAAAAGGAAAGGTTCGCGCGGCGCAATTCAGCTGGAACGCAGCGGCGGCGTCGATGGCGGAGATTTACCGGAATCTTGTCTAGTTATTGGCTTCTCGATAGCATGCTCGACGGCGGCGACCACTGTGTCGACCGAGACTGTTTTCGCTCCGAGGATTTGGTGATCTGACCCCATTGGAGCAAACCAGCGTTCCACGCCTTCTCCAAAAATGGAAACAGTCGGGACGCCGAGGGCTCCAGCGATGTGCATGGGACCGCTGTCGTTGCCAACGAAAACAGAGCAGCGTCCAATCAGCGCCATTAAATCCCGCAACCCGACTCTCGCGGAAATGACACCGTCGATTTGGCCAAGGGATTCGCCGTAGCCAGAGGGGTCGACAAATACAAGGACACGAGTGTCCGGGCGAGCTGAAAGAATCCTGGCAGTTTCATTGAAGCTCGCGAGATCCCATCTCTTTTCGACAACACTGGCACCAGGATGTATCCCGACCAGCGTTTCGGTGTCACCCAGACCGAGATCTTCGAGGGTTTTCGCCGCGGCATTTTGCTCGTCGTCGGAAAGGCGCAACGATCCTTGCTCAAGCGCTACCGGTCCTCCGAATGGCTCGAGAAGTCGAAGCCAGTCGTCGGACCTGTGCCGATTCGGATCGCCAACTGGAATGGCGTCCGTCAATAGTCCAGCGCTGTCACCAAGCGAATATCCGACGCGACGCGACGCGCGCGACATTGCAACGATGACGTATTCCCGAATGTGCAATCTGTTCTGGAACGCAAGATCGAAATGGCCCGCCTCGAGGCGCTGACGAATCTTTCGCAGATGTGGCCAGCTTGCATCGAGTGGGTTGAGGGACAGCCAGTTTTCGCCAGCCGACGCGTCGTCGATTACTTCGTCGATGAGACCGGTGCCGTCGAGAATCGTGCGAGCATGCGGGCGAGCCAGGAGGGTGAGGTGTGAAAGCGGAAACTTCGCTCGCAGTTGCTTGAGAAACGGAACGAGAAGCACGACGTCACCGATATTCCATAACTCGACAATGAGAATCTTCAGTGGCGCTGCTGGATCGATAGGGACTTTGGCGTCGGAAATATTTCGCGCAAGCAACCGAACAAGAATCGACAGAATAAGTCGCTTTGGATAACTGGGCCCGACGGTCAGCGCCATTGCGTTGGCAAAATCGTTCCCTGAATCCGTTTGACGAACGTTGACACGATGCTATCTGGAATCATCGAGATCACCGTTGCCGCGATTGACAGCGTGATACCGCACATCGAATCTCCGCATACGAGCGGAGTGATGTGGTGCGGCGAAAAGTACATCAGCCGATTCGCGGAAGAGGTTCGTTGGAACCTTATCGCCGAGACGAATTGCGTTCACCCTGCCATCACGAATGATTCTGCTCTCCGTGTAGCCCAGGTCGCGAACAAGACTGAACAGCGTCAGCGGAGTGTATCCGAACGACTCGGCCCATTTTTCGTATACCTCACAGTATACGAGCGGGAGGAATTGCTTGAGAGTATTGGCAGCGCCCTTAACGACGTCCAGCTCGCCGCCTTCAACATCGATCTTGAGAAAATCCACGCGCGTGGGCCGGGCCCTCTCGACTTCCGCATCGACACTGGTCAGTACGGTGTGATACTCGCGAACATTCTGCCCCGAGCGCCAGGAACCTTCCGTGTGCGCAACAAGAGCTGCCTGTGTGAAGTCGTCACCAGGAACCCGGACGATTACGCTTTGGCCAGGCCGGGCAGGTAGCCCGACGGCCGCCTTGATAAGAATGGTGTTCGTGAATCGCGTCCGTCGCCGGACTGTTGAGGCCAACCGAACATAGTTTGCCTCAACTGGCTCAATCGAGAAGACTTTCCCGTTGCTGCCGACGATGTGCGAGAACGCCACTGTGTGAGCGCCGACATTGGCGCCCACGTCGATAACGGTATCGCCTCGCTCGATCACGGACAGATAGACGCGTTTGTCCCAGTTCTGCCATTCCCTGTGCTCCTCGATGGAAAGATACAATCGCGGAAAACGCGTCAACCAGAAGTCGAGAAGATCTTTCGGGGCCGTGAGGTCGCTCTGATAGGCTCCTAGCTTATGAGGCATGCACAACCCGGCAACAACGTAAACAGATCGCAATGAAAAGCGAGCAATGGGAGTCGCCGCCTACGATTGAGGTGCGCGAACCCGCAGCAAGGTGGTTGTCCATGCGCTTCTCTCGGTTGGGCTGAGTACACGTCTCCATCCAAGGGCAGCGTAGATGATCAGGCCGAATGCAGCGACCGCCAAGCCGGCCATCGGAGACATGTGCCTTAGCCAGAATGCCGTTCCAAATACAGCCGCCAGGGAAAGCCCGGTCCAGGACAACTCGAGTGTGCGCGATCTTTCGTCGCCATCAAAACCGCACCGTCCGAAGACGCGACGGCTGGTCGCCTCATAGAGCGCAAGATCGGCCGCGCATCTTGTGGACCACGCAGCGGCGGCTCCGGAGATCCCCCACGTCTTCACCAGAAAGAAGGCAAACGGCATGTACAAGATGACTTCCACAACGTGAATCTTTGCAGGAATGTCAGGCCGGTTGGAGCCGTACAGAAGGGCGAGCGGCAAATGCGCGAGTCCTCCGAAAAATACGCCAACTGAAAGAATCCTGAGGGCAGTTCCGGCCGTGTCGGAAAAAACAGGACCTAACCACAGTCGAAGGATTGCGGGCGCGAACGCAAGGAGTGTGAGACACAAGGGAAACAACAGCGCGGCGAGCTGACGGCGGGCCGCTCGCGTAAGAGACAGCGCACGGCTGCGCGCTCCTGTTGCGTCAGTGGCGGCAAGCGCAGGCAGGAGAGCACTGAAAGCAGTGACTGGAATCAACAGAAAGCGATTGGCGGCCTCTGCGGCTCCGGTATAAAACCCGAGCCCGGCGACGCCCACGACGGAGCCTACTATGAACCGCTCGAGGCTTCCGAGAAGCGGCCCGACTGCAGTTGAGATGGCAACCCACCCCGAATAACGAAACATCTCTTTCAGCATCGCCGAGCTCGACGGAAAGCCCCAGCGCCCGAGGCCGAGAGTCCGTTTGACCGCCATCGCGCTGATGAGCACGAGCACTACGCGAACCGCGAGAAGCGCCCACATTATCAGAACGAGGGAATAACCCCAATGAGAGACGATTGCGGGTATCGCTACAGCTGACATGCTTCCGGGCATGCGCAGCGAAGCGCTGATGTCGAACCGCTGTGCGCCTTCGAGTGCTGCTCGAAGCGCGGCTGCCGCGAGAAGCACGGGGAGGTGAAACGCCAGAACCTTGAACATCGCAGTGGCTTCAGAAATCACTGACGGCGATACGGTGAAGACACGACTCACCAGCAGCGGAGCCAACAGAAAAAGCAAAACGCCCGCCGCAGCGCCCGCGCCGGTCTGGAAAAAAACCGACGCAAGCACGATCTCTCTGAGTCGTTCTTTTCCCTTCTCGGTAGCGTCGGCAACGAACCGAACTGTCGCCCTGCCGAGTCCGAAGTCGAACATGCCGCTGCCCTCTGCAACGGCCCACGCCAGGGCCAGGAGCCCGAACCTCGCTGGTCCGAGAGAACGAACCGTGAGGGGCACCAGGAACAGCGCCGTGATCGCAGGCAAACCGAGCGAGAGGAAGTACAGCGCGCTGTTTTGCGCCACTTTTTGTGAGGCGGGGGCCACTTGTTTGCTTTGCACCTAGCGAATATAAGTGATCACAACGTGTCGTTGCCGCGCCGAAACCAGTAATTGCAACCCGATGTTAATATTCGCGATTGTCAGACATCCAGGAATTGAATGAAGCTGCCTGAAGTAATGAGAAGTGTGTTGATTTCGGCCTGTCTCTGCGTCGCATTTAACGTTCCTGCCGTCAATGAGCTTGCCGCCCAGGCGCCCCGAGTCACGGGCGCAGATTTTTCCACCGGCAGCGATTACGAGAATTACCTTCGAATTCTCCAGGTTTCTGGCTTGATCAAGTTGAGTACGTGGTCAATTCGCGCTTTTTCACAGCGGGAGATTGCGGCAATGGCCAAGGCAGACACGGTGGGACCGTGGCGCCTGAAGATGAATTACACCACGGGAATGTTCGTGCCTGGCTCGGCCAGTCTGACCACCATCTATAACACGAAATATCCGTATGGCGCGAACGATGGTCCAATCTGGGCAGGACGGGCCTTCACGTTTGCGGCGAGCGGTGCCGTATCAGGTTCTCGCGGGCCCATTTCCTACAAACTTGCGCCAATCGCATTCTGGGCCAGAAACCGATGGTGGCAAATCCTCGACAACGGGAAAAAGGGAACCCAGGCGTTCAACCACGGCACATTCTCTGATTTCGTCGACCTTCCTCAGCGATTCGGCGATAGGCCGTACTCGAGAATAGATCCGGGGCAGTCGAGCCTCCGGCTGGATACAAAACCCGTGACTCTTGGCGTATCGACCGCCAATGAGTGGATTGGGCCGGCAACGGAATACCCTTTTTTGCTGGGCAATAATGCGGCGGGATTTCCACACATGTTTATCGGGACAGGCGATCCGGCAAACATAGGGGTCGGACACCTCCACGCTCGCGTGATCTGGGGGAAGCTCTTTCAGTCCGGGTACAGTCCAGTCACAGGAGGTCGAAGGTACACAGGAGATCAGACGGGAACCGTCAGGTTGATGACGTCGGTGGATTTTGTGTTCATTCCTCGCTTCATTCCCGGTCTCGAGGTTGGCGCTGGTCGATTCTTCCACGTGCCCTATCTGCGACGCGAGCCCAGCAAGAATTTCTGGCTCAAGCCGTTCAAGGAATTCTTTCTGAAGAACGAGTTTGCAAGTGGCGACAGCGCGGGTTTGGATAATCAGCTCGCGTCAGCTTTTTTCCGATGGACGTTTCCAAAGAGTGGCTTCGAGGTGTACGGTGAGCGCGGCTACGAAGATCAGATCTACGATCGCCGCGAGTTACTCGAAGACCTCGATCATGAGCGGTCGTACATGCTCGGCTTCCAGAAAACGATCAAGAACAAGGATCGGTCGATCGACGTGATCAAAGGTGAGCTGATCAACTATCAGCTTCCTACGCTGGCCCGCCTTCGGGTGGAGAATGCCATCTACCTTCACTCGCCGCTTAGGCAGGGACACACCAACGAGGGGCAGCTTCTCGGTGCAAGCCCTGGAGTAGGCGCCGCGGCTGCATCCAGTTTTTCATGGGCGCGATACTCATCCTCCGGACGTACGACAGTGACCGTAAGGAGAATCGTTCGTGACCAGATTGGAAACTATCTCGGATTGATTCAGACATATCCGGTAACGCTGCCGGTGCCTGACAGTGCCGTGGTCAATCCACACGGATCAGACGTGATTGCTGCAATCGGCGTAGAGCGAATGCGGTTCGGCAAGCGCGCGGACTTCGGCGGAAGGATCGAGGCAATGGAGAATTACAATCACAACTTTGCCGGCAATCTCGGGAACGTGAATCTTCAGATCACCGCCCGGCTTCACGACTGGTAGGTTGTCTACCGCGCCGGAAAAGGCGTGTAGGTAAATCTGAGCGTTCGATTGCGGATGTCGAGCCGTTGCCCGTTGTTCGGACATCCACCGCCGTTCTGGAACAGAGCATCCAGGCGGTTTTGAAGCGCAAAATCGGCATTGAACACACCAAACGAACCCTTCAGCGTTCCACGAACGCCCGGATAAACGATCACATCGTGACTGCAGTATCCGACGTAAAGCGGAAATCCGTAGTTACCATGGACATCCTCGTTAACCCGGATTCGTCCAAGGTATCCGCCAATCTTCCATGGTGATTTGATGAAGTCCGCAGCAATGAATTGAGTCGACGCTCCGGGTCCGATCGATGCGCCAAGTATCTCGCCCTGGTTGGTATAGCCCTGTATCACGCGCGTGCTCGTGTACCACGAGCCAACTGGTCCGTCACGCCACGTAGCGCTCTGCTCGAGCTGGGTGATTTCGGCCTGCAGGCGAATGCCTCCTCCCGCCCACGCATTGCCAGCCCACTGCATCCCGATGGTATAGCCCTGCGTATGATTAGGCGCGATAATGAAATCGGCCAGGCTCTTTGGAAGCCGTGTACGTCCCCACTCGCCGTACACTTCCGCGCCGCTCGCCGGAAATACCCAGCGCGCAAACAGGGTAAGGATTTGATCGCGCCCGTTCGGAAGGGGTTGCTTGTCGGTATACCAGAGGTCCCATGGAATTCGCGGGTTGGGCTTGTTGGCGCTCTTGAACACGTCGGTCCACCTGCTGAATGCCGCGCGGTCGTTCTTTGCCGTGGAATAGACCGACCGCGCAACGCCGACCGTGAGATTCGGATCCCACGACGTCTGGAGCGTTGCGGCAATCGAAGCAATCGACCGAGAATTATTGTAGGCGAGCGTGTCAAAGTAACGGGACTCGCGAAGCGTTCCCGCCAGCCATTTAATGTCGACACTGCCCATGTGTGTTCGCACCGGATGAGCCGTGCGGGCGAACAGGTGCGGAAATCCCGGAGCATTGTCACTAAGTACTATCGCGTTGCGGATACCGGGACCCCACCACTCATTCTCGTTCGACCAGCCAGCCTGGAAGGCTCGCGCCGTCAGCATCGCTGTGGATTCGCCAAGATTGAAATTGCGAACCGGATCTACGCCCATGCGAAGGGGTTGATCGATGGGAAAGGTGTAGAAGTAGTAAGGGAAGGTGAATCCCCTTCCCTCGTATCCCGGTGGAACTGGCGGGGTGTAGTAATCCACCGGATTGCCGCGCAGTCTCCAGTACGCATTGTCAGACGCGGTAATCTGCGGCGCGAAGATCACACGGATGAACGGAATTTCGACTCGAAACCCCGCAACAGTCCGCGTATTGGTCCCGCGACCGGCAAACATCGCGCTGTTGTTCTGTGAAAACGGCAGCTTTGTATTTTTTACGACGAGCAGTTGAGGCTGTATCAGTCGAGTTGCGAACCATCCATTCTTGATCTGCATCGGCGGTGTCAGCGTCGACGCGGAACGAAGTAGAAGCGACTGTCCCGGCATCACTCCGGTTCTTAACTGGCTGTAGCGCAGGGATTCCACATCGTCGCTATTCACCATCACGAGGCCTGACGGCGACCCCCGAAAAATCGTGGGCGTCGACCGGGAAGCGTTCCTTCGCGATGAGTTGACCGGCTTTACCGACTCGCTTGGAGTGGACGACGTAATGATGGGCGCTGACCCGCTGTCAGCAGCCGTTCTGAATGTCGTATCCTGTGGAACGGTTTGATGCGCCGTGGAGTCGACGGGGATCGCGCGCGTTACTGTGTCAGTCAGATTCCGCGATTGTGACACCGTGTTCCGCGGAATGCGCGACGGATCCTGAGCGGCTGCACGCACAGACATCATGCTGCAGCCCGCCAACAATACCAGAAGCGATCGCAGAGTTGCTCGAATCATTCGTCCAAATCTAACGTCGTAACCCGTCGACTCAGAACACGGACGCAGTTGGCCGAAGACCGGCAGAATCGATTCGGGGTACGTCGCGAAGCAGCTTCGCCTGCGTAATGAACAGCAACGTCGCATCGACCATCACGCGGAATGTCCACGCTGAGGCTGCTCCCGAAATCCCAAAGCGCGTAATGAGGAACCATGCGGCCGGCACGTGAATGAACAGCTCGATGATGTGGAATTTTGCGACGACGTCGGGCCGGCCCATGGCCGTGATGACTCCTGAAGGAACGTGCGCCATAGAGTTGATGAAAACGCCTAGAGCGAGAATCCGAATCGCGGTTGAGCCACGCTCCGCGAACGTGGGACCAAGCCACAGTTTGAGCAGCAGCGGACCGGCAATCGCGATCAGGATGGCTGGCAGCACGACGATGAGCAGTGTTCGTGCAACTGCCTTCGAGAAAATCCTCCGGATTGACTTGTGGTCACCCGTCGCGCTCAGAGAACTCACCGACGGGAACACCGCCGACATCAGGCTTACAGGCAGAATCAGCAGCCGCATGACTCCGTCAAACGGAGCCGTGTAGTAGCCGACCGCCGTGAGCCCGATTAGTGAGCCGAGCATGAAGCGGTCAAGATACACCAGAAGCGGACTGGCCACATTGGATACGGACATCCACCCACCAAACACGAACAGCGGCTTGAGAGCCGGCCAGTCGACTTTCAGCGTCCATCGAAGAGTCGGAATCGCCTTCTGTACCACGAACACCATCACGACGCAAATGGCGGCACGCGAGATCAAGAGCATTGCGACAATTGCCGGCAACGAATAACCCCGGCTCGCGGCGATTGCTGGAATGACGAAAGTCGCTACGCTGCTCGGAACACGAACTGCATTGCTCAAGTCGAATCGCTGCGCTGCTTCAAGGATACCCCTGAGACTCAGCAGGAGCAGCGTCGGCGGAATCATGAGCGCAAGAATTCTGAACACAGCGATCGCTTCGCTGCGAATGTCGGGCGGTATCACGAAAACGTGATCGGCGAGCAGCGGGGCCAGACCGATCAGAACGAGTGCCCCTGCGCTGCCAAGAAGCATCTGGCTCATGATCGAGCCGGAGATCACAACTGAAACGTTTTCGACGCGCTTCGCGAGAGATGCAGACACTTCGCGAGTGGTCGCGGCGCCCAGACCAAGGTCGAACAGCGTTGAATATTCCAGAATCGCAAACGCGAGCGATAAAAGACCGAATCGCGCTGCACCGAGCTCTCGCGTAATGATGGGAACAGATATCAATCCAGCGATCAGGGGGATCGAGTACCCTACGAGGTTCAGGGCCGAGTTTCTCGCGATCGGTCCGAGCTTGCGAATCAAAATGCCGCCTCTGGCTGCGAGCGCGCCGTCCGCGAAAAGCTGAAGCGAAGCTGCTCCTCGGCGGCGGCGATCACTGTGGCTTCGGTTGGCGCCTCGCGAAAAGCATGGCCTGTCCCCGCCCCGACAACTTTTTGAAAGGGGCGGAACGGCCGGTGCCATACAGGATTTCCAGTAAGAAAAACTGCAACCACAGGTACATCGAGAGCGTCGGCTATGTGCATCGGGCCGCTGTCGTTGCAGAGAAAGAGATGGGACCGGTCGATGATGGCCATCATCTCCCGAAGTGTCGTGCGCAAAGTTGCATCGAAAACGGGTTGGGCTGAATCTGGCGCGCCGGGCTCCAGTAGGAGGACGATCCTGGCGCCAAACCGGTTCTTCAATGCAGCCGCGACATTCGCAAAGCTTTCAATCGGCCACCGGCGTCGTGGATCGCGTGCGCCGCCGTGGATTGTGACAATCGTGTCTGCCTCGCTGATCCCGTTCGCTGCGAGCGTCGCAGTCGCGGATGTTCGCTCGGCCGCGCTCACTTTCAGCAACGGCGGGAAACGTGCCGCCAGACTTTCCGCGCTCTCGGCCTGGCCGGATTCCGAGATCAGCGGCGCCATCAACGTCATCCAGTCAACCACGCGATGATGGTCGTTTGGCCTCGCTTTCACCGCATCGGTCAGAAGGAACGCTCCTCCGCCGAATCCATATCCGATGCGTCGCGCCGCGCCGGTCATGAAAGCGATGACGTTGCTTCGGAAATCCATTCGCGCATCAAGCGTCAGATCGAATCTCCTCTTCCGAAGCTCGGCCGAGAAAGTCTTCCACTGAGCGGGATTGTAACGCCGAGGGTCGTACTTTTTCGTCGGACCGCTTGCTGTCCAGGGCAGGTCGAAGACAATGATGTCATCAACGAGGCCGCTGTTTTCGAGAAGATCAACAGCGTGCTGTTTCCCAAGCAGAGTGATGCGGGCTTCGGGGTATTTCTCCCTCAGTGCCCTGAGAACTGGCGTCGCGAGGACGAGGTCACCAATGAACCAGGGCTCAAGAACGAGAACGTTTCGAACCGGCGCCGACCGCGAAGGACGCGGACTCAACAGTGGCCGCAAAGGAGACCCTGCGGCATCGATTACGCGGAATGCCGCCTGCTTTGCGCTGGTGACCCGCCAGGTCTGCGCCAACTATATGGCCCCGCACTCGACATCTGCGCGGATTGAACTAGTCACCGCGCCGCCACTTCGAGAAACAAGTCGTTATACTGCCTCGCGATCTTGTCCCACGTGTAGTTGGCCAGAATTCTCTCTGGACCCATCCGCCTGAGCTCTGCGACTTTCGCCGGGTTCGCTTCCACATCCCGGATCATCTGCGCGAGAACGTGCGCGTCGCGCGGAAAAAACAATCCACCATCGGCGAGCACTTCGTGGTTGAACACGGTGTCGAGCGCGAGAATGCAGTTGCCGAATCCCATTGCCTTGAGCAGTGACGGATTCGTGCCGCCGACAGAATGCCCGTGCAGGTAAGCGAAACAGTTGCAATGCAACTCGCGCACAATGTCCTGATCGTCGATGTGGCCGACAAGTATCACAGTGGCGCCGGACTCCCGAAGCCTCGCGTGAAATGGGCTGTCGTAGTTGGCGCCCCCGGCGATGAGCAGCTTCTTCTTCGAACCGGATTCGAGAAATGCCTGGGCGATCACATCGGCGTGATTCTCCGGAATCAACCGACTGGCGATCAGGTAATATTCGTCCTGCTCGACTCCGAACTGTCGAATCAGCTCCGGGTTACGCGACGTCTCGACGTTGGCGCCATATGCGATCATCGTCGTCTCCTTGTCGAACTTCTCCAGATAAAACTGCCGCATCGCCTCGGCGTCCGTCACGAGCTCGTTGCAGAATCTTACGGCCGAACGGGCGGCGGAGAGAAAATAGAATCGGGCGACGGGTCCCCACTTGGCGCGAGTCCAATCCAGACCGTTGACGTTCATGATGACGCGCCGGCCGAACAGCCGGCAAACGGCCGCATGATGCCCCATGCCAACGTTGACGAAGAAAAAAATCTGGTAGCGGCCGGTTGCCAGCGCGTGAACGGCGGCGAAAAACGTAGACACGAGCCCGGAAAAATTCTTTCCGCCCGGTGACGGCACATACACCAGGCGAACGCCACGATATTCCGGAACGCGCATCTCTTTCGGAAACGACCCACGACGGCAGTACATCACGATGTCGTGGCCCATGTCGGCGAGTCGCGGTGCGATCTCGCCAAAACCAGTCTCAAAGCCGGTAAAATGCAGCTTCGGCATTGTCATGCCGTACAACCCGAGCATTCCGATCCGAAGCCGCTTTATCGCTTCAGGATTCGTCGTCATTCCGCTGTTACCCGAAGCGCCTCATGCGCGATCCTCAGATGAGGCGCGCCGTCCACGTCTCCGGAACGAGCGGTGACTCGATTTCAATTGGCAGGTGATACGCGAATGGTTTCGTGCCCTGGGCCGAAATCCAGTCGATGATGCTCTGCAGGCCTTCGCGCAGCGTAACTGTGGTCCGATAGTCGAGCAAACGGCGCGCCTTGTCGGCCGAACAAGTAGCGTAGCGAACCTCTCGGGGACGGTCCTTCACCATGATCGGCTCGAGCTTGAAATCCATCAGCTCGGCAATCGTGTCTGCGAGCTCCAGAATCGAGACATACTCCTCGTCCGGACCAATGTTGATCGTCTCGCCTTTCACGTCCGGCATCGTGCCCATCTTGATGAGCGGGTTCACGCAATCCTGTACGAACGAGAAGCAGCGCTTCTGTCCGCCGTCGCCGTAGATCACGGGCTGTTTACCTTGCAGCATGCGGTTGATCATAATGCTCGCGACGTTCCGGTACGGGTCATCGTACTTCTGCTTCGGTCCGATAATGTTGTGGGGAACCGCGATGTTGTACTCGATGTCGTGCGTCTCGCAAACATTGCGGACGAGAAGCTCGCTGGCGTACTTCGCGATTCCGTACGGGTCTGCCGGGTCGAGCGGCTGGTCCTCAACAAACGGAACGGGTCCGTTGCCGTAGCGGGCCATGCTCGAGCAATGAACGAAGCGCGTGACCTTGTTCGTCGCCGCAGCAGCGAGCAGGTTCGCGGTGTTGTTATAGACGTGTTGAGCGATCAGAGCGGGAGAAAAGACGCTCAACCCTTCGGTCGCGATCGCCGCGCAGTGAAAGACGAGATCGACGTCCTTCGTCAGCCGCTTCATCGCCGCCAGGTCGTTGCAGTCGGCCTGCTCGAACTCGATCCCTTCCGGGAGGTTCTGCAAGTCGCCACCGATCATGTTGTCGCAGCCGACTACCTGATGATTTCCGGCGACGAAGGTGTCAGCAAGATGACTGCCGAGGAACCCTGCGGCACCACTGACGAAAACTTTCAAACACGCCTCCAGCAGCTGGATAAATTAAATGCCCGCGAGAACGCGAGCAGAGTCACAATCTCGCTGACTGAGGCAAAGGAATCAATTGTTCTCGCCGTCGGTCTGATTGTTGAGGAGTCCGGGCACATGCGTCCGCAATCCTCGGTTTGGAGACTAGTAGGCGCCGGTGCGACGAACAACTGCCGGCAGAGTCCTGAACATGATGCTGATGTCGAGCCACGGCGACCATTGCTCGATATACTGCCTGTCGAGGTAAACGACGTCCTCGAAATCGACCACTGCACTTCTCCCTGAAACCTGCCAGAGACCCGTAATGCCGGGCTTTGCGTCCAGGCGCCGGAAGTGGTGGTCCTGATAACTCGCGAAGTCCGCCTCGAAGAAAGGACGTGGACCGACGAGCGACATGTCTCCGCGAAGAACATTCCAGCATTGCGGCAGTTCGTCGAGACTCCAGCGCCGCAACAGGGCGCCCAGTCTCGTCACCCGGGGATCCTCAGGAATTTTGAACAGCCGGGAGTCACCGGAATGATTCAAATGCGACAGCGAATGCTTTTCAGCGTCTGCACCGACGCGCATTGTCCGGAACTTCAACATTCTGAAGCGCCTGCCGCCGAGCCCGGCCCGGTCCTGGGTGAAGAAAACCGCGCCAGGTGAGTCGAGCTTGATAGCGAGCGCGATCAGCGCCAGCACGGGCGAGAGGAGAACCAGGCCAGCCGCAGCCCCAACAATATCCACTACGCGCTTGATGATTACAGCCGACGCCTTCAGCACTGGCGCGCCCAACTCGAAGAACGGTTGATCCTGGTGCCATACGAGAGCCGGTCTCACACCGGCGATCTTCACCGCTCGCGCGGGATAAAGCAGCTGGCAGCCAGCGGCCAGACTTGCCTCGCGAACGTTCATGATCTGCGCATCGTTCAAGTGCTGGCAGACGACCACAGCCTCGACGTGATACGTGTCGATGATTTCCGGCAGCTCACGGATCGTTCCGATTACGCCGTCGAACGTTACGCGGTTCAGCGGGACGTATCCCGCCAGCGAATAGTCGCCGCCTTTGGCGATCACGGCCCGCTCGAAATGCAGGCTGCTTTCTTTTCTGTCCGTAATCAGAATCGCCGGAGCCGCACCGCGCGCGCCTGGCCAGACCCGACTCAGGAATCGCTCGCTGAAAATTCTTTCCCCGAGCAGAACGAGCCATGTCAGCGAAGCGGTCGCGATGTAGACTGCCAATGCTCCGAGCAGCTCGCCAGCACCAATCATCGCCCACAATACCAATGCCGAGGCCAGCGCTGATGCCGCGAGAAGGCGAAGGCGCCCATTAAGCTGCCGATGCCGGCTGTAATTGCCAGTGACGAGCAGGCTGAGGATTACAGCGACGGCGAAATTGATCCCGGCGCCGTAACCTGCACCGAGTGCCTTCGCAAACTGGTTGGCGATACTGATACCGAGAGCTTCGTTGCGCGCGGCGAGCATCGCGAGGAGTTGGCAAAGCGCGATCGCGGCAATGTCGCCCACCAGCAGAACGCTCAATCGAGTCGCGATGCGGGCGGTATGTCGCTTTACAGAAGCAGGCCTGCGCTCCCGGAGCTTGGTCCGGACGTTGAGCGGAGACGCACCAAATGCCGAAGGAATCGGATTCCTGGGCGAAGAAGTCAATTTTAGGTGATGCTGGCCAGCAAGAGCCGAACGTTTGGCCATCTATGTTTCGATTGAAGACAAACGCGAGATAACAGAAGCACGATTGAGACTGCTAGAAGGAGCAAGTTAGTGGCCAGCAGTCACTTAGGAAACCGACAGGAAGTATATTCGGCTAGATTCGTGGTCATCCGGAGGAGTTTGGGATTCCTGTCCATTTTGAAGAGCTGAGATTGATTAGAAACATTTGTGCTGTTGCAGGACAAGCCACGAGTTGTCGTCCAACGCCACCGGGGGGAGCCTAGTGCGCGTTCAGCTCGCCTGGACGCTGGTAGCGGAAATTCTCGTCACCTTGTGTGGCGTCCTTCTCCTGAAGTTCGCCGCATCGATGCTCGGACCGGTTGGATTCGGGGAGTACGCTCTGGGACGACGAGTGGTTGGCCTGCTGTATCTGCCGCTGATAATGGGACTGGGAATCGCAGCCCCCCGGTACATCGCTATCGCGCGGGGTGGGGTGCTCAAAGAGTACGCAGAGAGCTCATTCGCGTTCGCGACGCTGACCGCTGGAATGTTGCCGGCGCTTGGCGTTGTCCTGATAATGAATCTCATCCCGACGCTTGCGTCACGCCTGATTTTCGGATCGCCGGCGCTGACGCACATGATCGCTCCTGCGTCGATTGCGTTGGCCGGAATCACTCTCCACGCCATGGTATACGCAATCCACCGTGGCCGGTCGGAGATGGGATTTGCAAACACCATGCAGCTCGCCAATCTCGGCCTCGTACCTCTCGGTGCTTTCGTCCTTGGCCAGCGGACGGCCGAATCTGTTCTCGCGACGACGGGCACCGCGTGGCTCGTGATCTCGGGAATCGGACTCATCCATGTGGTGTATGTCGAACGAAGTAACTGGCATGGCAGCGTCAGTATCCGGCAGCATCTAACGGTTCTGCTTCGATTCGGGCTTCCGAGGGTTCCCGGAGAATTCGCGCTCGTGGGGTTGTTCGCGCTTCCGTCGCTCATCGCGGTGCGAACTCAGGGAATCGTAGTAGCTGGGCAATTGTCAGCAGCGATGTCAGTGCTCACGATCGCCTCAGGGTCGTTCGCGCCGGTGGGGCTCGTCATGCTGCCCAGAGCGAGCGCGCAGGCAGCCGCCGGTGATATCGCTGGCGTGAAGCGCATGGTTCGTCGCATTCTTGTCGGCGGGGTAATGCTGGCGACAGCCGGAGTACTGATTGGCGAGGTGCTTATTCCGCCGTTCATCCACTGGTATTTCGGGCCTGTATTCGTTTCCGCCATCCCCATTTTCCGGATATGCCTGCTCGGCGCGATACCCTACGTCGTTTACGTTTTGATGCGAAGCATTCTCGATGCAATCGACGTCCGCCCGATCAATGCAAGAAATCTCATGATCTCACTCGCCGTTCTCGTTGTGCTTTGTCTCATCCAATCAGGAATCATCTGGATGGCGTGGAGCCTCATCGCGACGCTCGCGCTGCTTGGCGCATTGACGCTCCGAGAAGTGTACATCCGGCTCCGCATTTCGGTATCGATGCCCGTAACAATCCCCGCCTAACGCATTGAAATGAAACGCAAGGGAATCATTCTGGCCGGCGGATCCGGTACACGCCTCTGGCCGTCAACGCGGGTTGTCTGCAAGCAGCTTATCCCCGTTTACGACAAGCCCATGATCTATTATCCGCTCACGACTCTCATGCTTGCCGGCATTCGTGAGATACTGATCATCAGCACGCCGGCAGACACGCCCCGATTCACGGAGCTTCTCGGTGACGGAAGGCAGCTTGGCATCGAGCTGACCTATGCCAGTCAGGAAAAGCCGGAAGGACTCGCGCAGGCGTTCATCATCGGCGCAGATTTTATCGGCTCGAACCCTGCCGCCCTGGTGCTTGGCGACAATCTTTTTTTCGGGCAGGGCCTGGCCGACCAGCTTCAACGAGCCGCCGCGAACGAGTCGGGTGCGACGATCTTCGCCTACCACGTCAAGGATCCGCAGCGATACGGCGTGGTGGATTTCGATGCGGCGCGGGTGGCCCGCAGCATCGAAGAGAAGCCTGATAATCCGAAGTCATCATACGCGGTGGTCGGACTGTATTTTTACGATAATGACGTTGTCGAGATTGCGCGTGCGCTCGCGCCGTCTCCCCGCGGAGAGCTCGAAATCACCGACGTGAATCGAAAGTATCTCGAGCGTGGAAACCTTCGCGTAGAGACTTTGGGCAGAGGCATGGCGTGGCTCGACACAGGAACCCACGAGGCGCTCCTGTCCGCGAGCAACTTCGTAGCTGTGGTCGAAGCGAGGCAGGGTCTCAAGATAGGCGCGCCCGAGGAAGCCGCTTATCGAATGGGTTATATCGATGCCGCCGGCGTGGAAAGCATCGTGAAGAGAATGGGATCGAGCGACTACGGAGCCTATCTGCTTTCGCTCCTGGAGCCCGCCGCCGGATGACGCTCCACGAAACGCCGTTGCCTGGCCCTCTCGTGCTCGAGCCAAGGATATTTCGAGACGAGCGCGGCTTCTTTGTCGAGACGTTCAGCACGCGCGAAGCAAACGGTTCTGGCGTCGCGAGGACTTTCGTTCAGGACAACCATAGCCGGTCATCGCGCGGAGTGCTCCGCGGCTTGCACTATCAGCTCCATGCGCCGCAGGGAAAGTTGGTGCATGTCGCGCGAGGCAGCATCTTCGATGTAGCCGTCGACATTCGCGTGGGTTCGCCGCATTTTGGAAAATGGTTTGGTGTCGAGCTGAACGACGAAAATCTCACGTCTCTCTGGATTCCTCCCGGTTTCGCGCACGGATTCTGTGTTCTTTCCGAAACAGCCGACGTCATTTACAAGTGCACGGCGCTGTACGACGGAAATGACGACCGAGGTGTCGCATGGAACGATCCGGTAATCGGCGTTGTGTGGCCAAACGCTGACCCGGTGGTTTCCGCAAAAGACGCGAATTACCAAGGCCTTTCAGAAACGCGAGACGATCTTCCCCGGTACACCTGATGCACCTTCTTGTAACGGGCGCGAGCGGAATGACGGGAAGTGAAGTCGTCCGACAGTCCGAAGCGCGCGGCTGGCAATGCACGGCCTTCAGCCATCGAGATCTGGACATCACCGATGCCAATGCCGTTCGATCGGCGCTGATGTCTGCCGCGCCGGACGTCGTCGTAAACGCCGCAGCGTACACGGCCGTGGACCAGGCGGAGACCGACGAGCAAGCGGCTACGCTTGTGAATGCAAAGGGCGCCGAGAATCTTGCGTCTGTCACTGGTGAGCGCGGTGCCGCAATCATCCACATCTCGACGGATTATGTCTTCGATGGCGCGGCAAGCGAGCCATATCTCCCGACGGATCCAACAAATCCAAATAATTCTTACGGCCGCTCAAAGCTTGCGGGAGAGATTGCGGTTCGTTTCGCATGTCCAAGGCACCTGATCGTCAGAACATCCTGGGTCTACAGCCACGAGGGGCATAATTTCGTTCGCACGATGCTGCGTCAAGCCGAGACCGGAAATGAATTGACCGTGGTTGACGACCAGCACGGATCGCCGACTTCCGCCGCAGACCTGGCGTTGGCATTGGTTCTGGCGGCGGATGCAATCCAGCGAGACGATGCTCTCAACGGCACCTATCATTTTACGAACTCAGGCGTGACAACCTGGTATGATTTCGCGAAAACGATTTTCGAGATGCGTAACCTCGAGAGCGCACGTGTGAGGCCCGTGTCAACATCGGAGTATCGAACCGCTGCACGGCGTCCCCTCTGGTCGGTGCTGGACTGCACATCTTTCGCAAAACAATTCGCGGTTACTCCAAGGCCGTGGCGAGCCGCGCTGAAGGAAACTCTGGAAAGAATTCAATGACGGCCGCTCATACGCCGAGATCGGTCCTGGTTACCGGTGGCGCCGGATTCATCGGCGCCAACTTCGTCGAGCACTTGATTCAATCCGACTCGTCGGTGCTAGTCACCACGCTTGACGCACTCACCTACGCCGGCTCGATCGACAACCTGTCGAAAGTGATCGGCGATCCTCGACACGATTTCATCCGCGGCGACATTACCGACGCCCCGGTTGTCGGCAGTTTGATAGAGGACAGATCAATTGACACGATCGTGCACTTTGCTGCGGAATCGCATGTCGATCGTTCCATATCAGGGCCGGCTGCTTTCATCAACACCAACGTCGTGGGCACGTTCACGCTGCTTGAAGCAGCGCGCGTCGCGTGGATCGGAAACGGGAAGCGTGATGATGTCCGGTTTCATCATGTCTCCACCGACGAAGTGTTCGGAAGCCTGACGGAGTCCGATGCACCCTTCAGCGAAACAACTCCCTATGCGCCGAATTCGCCGTATTCAGCGAGCAAAGCTGGGGCCGATCACCTTGCCCGGGCATATCATCACACGTACGGCCTTCCAGTAACGGTAACGAACTGCTCGAACAACTACGGTCCGTATCAGCACGCGGAAAAATTCATACCGACGGTGATCCGTTCGGCGCTCGCTGAGAAGCCGATCCCGATTTACGGAGCAGGGTTGAACATCCGGGACTGGCTGTACGTTGCCGATCACTGCAAAGCGATTGACTCCGTCGTGCGACACGGAAAGAACGGCGAGACTTATCTCATTGGTGGACGAAGTGAGCGCCGCAACATCGACATTGCGAATGAGATCTGTTCGATCCTCGACGAGCGCTCGCCGCGCGCGAAAGGCTCATACGCCGACCTTCTTACGTCAGTTACAGACAGGCTCGGCCACGACTTCCGTTATGCAATCGAAAGCAGTTTCACCGAGTCAGCACTTGGCTGGAAGCCAGACGAAACCTTCGACACAGGAATCAGAAGAACTGTGGATTGGTACCTGACGAACCCCGCACACCTGGCACGTCACGAATAGATGGCATCCTGGGCCGCGCTGGCACTGTCCGTCGGCCTGATCGGTTATGCCGCGATGATACGTCTCCTTACCGGAACGTTTCTCAATCCGGCGTCGTTTTTTTCCCTGTTCTGGTGTTTCGCGGGAATTCTTCCGCTCGTTCTGGCGCCCGCAGAACCTGTTGGATGGAATGCGATGGCGTGGCTGATTGTTGCCAACATCGCGGTGACCGCAGGCGTCGTCATCGGAAACGGCGGCCTCAGAACCCGACGGATCCGAACCCCATCGCCTGCAAGCGACCGCGAGCTCCTTTTGTTCGGATGGGTCGTCGCAATATCAGTGATGTTGGGAATGATCTCGAATATTGCATTTCTTTCCGGCTCGGGCATCGTTTTGTCGGATGTGTTCAACATCACGAAACTGGTCGTGGTCTCGAACCAGTTGTATGTCCAGCGATATGCTGAAGTGGGTGCGCCGCCCCCGCCGTTTATCAGCCAGTCGCTCTTGCCCTTCGTCTATCTCGCACCAGCGGTTGGGGGGATATACTTCGTCATGAGGCGCGAGAAAAAGTGGAAGCTGCTCGCGCTGTCATCGTATTTGCCGGCGATTGCCGTGACAATCCTGCAAACGACGAAGGCGGCAATGCTGTTCGCAATTGTGCTCTGGCTTTCAGGATATTTTGCGACGCGGCTTAGATTTGGAAAGTTGTCAGTGTTCACCCGGGGACACCTCCTCATCGCCGGCGCGGTGGGCGCGGTATTGACAGTGTTTTTTTTCGCAGTTGGACTCGCTCGGATGGCGTCGACAGACGTCGCGCTGCTGGATGTAGTACTCGTGAAGCTCGTCACATCTGCCTTCGGACACATGACGGTCTTTTCGCAATGGCTCGCGGAATACTGGAGCAATCCGCCGGACCCATCGCTCGGCAGATTGACTTTCGCCGGACCGCTCGAGATGCTTGGCGTCACCCAGAGGGTTCCGGGACTATTTGACTCTGTTGTCGACCTGATCGCCGGAGAGTCGAGCAACATTTACACAGCCTTTCGTCCCCTTATCCAGGATTTCACGATTCCTGGAGCACTCGGAATACTTGGGCTGCTGGGATTTGTGGGAGGGGCTGGATTTAGAAGCGTGGCCGTCGGAAAATGGAGCGGTCTTCCCTTTCTGTTGATTTGTTACGTCACCATTTTTTGGACGCCAATCACGTGGTTCTGGATTTACAATAGCTTGACCGCTACCGTGCTTGCGGTTGGAATTCTGGTTTTCATAATCCGGCTTTGGCGGGGAACGGATCCCTGGTCCATCGAAGAAAGGGAGCGATTTGTCAGCACCATATAGGGATCAGTACGTCGAGGAAGGTTTCGACGCCCTGAGATTTCTCACTCCGATTGTCGAGAAACGCCGCGCAATTGTGATCGGCGTCATTCTCACGTCGGCCGCAGTCGGCACAATCGCCACTCTGACGCCGAGGAAGTACAAGGCGGAGTTGTCTCTTACGCCTGTTGTAAGCAGCAAGTCCACCTCAGCGCTCGGCGGATTTGCAGCATTGGCGGGTGCGACCCTCAACAGCGGATATCAGCTGACGCCTTCCCGAATGGTAGAGTTGTTGAAATCGCGAGCTGTTCTCGCTGGCGTCGGCAAGTCCACCATTCCCAATAGCCCGAAAGACCGGATCATAGATCGCTTTCTCGGCGAGACGTACACTCGGAACGACGCCGAGGAGATCGCAAAACAGCTCAACAGGTCTATCAATGTCGGTACGAACAAGGAGACGAGCACTATCACTCTCGCTGTGGAGCATAAAGACAGTGCGCTCAGCCGTTTAATTGCATCGCGCGTGGTGGATAGCGCGAGTCGCCTTTTTGTATTGACTTCAAAAGCTCAAGCCCAGGCGCAGCGAGTGGCGCAGGAAGGCAGAGTCGAGCTTGCGGCGGCGTCCCTCACTCGCGCAGACGAAGAACTTCGTCAATTCAATTTCTCAAATCGTGTTGCGCCGATCTTCTCTGCCGCCGCAGTCGATCGGGGCAGACTCCAGCGCAACATCACCGTTGCTGAGCAGGTCTATCAACAAGCGATCGGTGATCAGCAGGCGGCTTATGCGCACGAGCTTGAAGCCACTCCTACCGTGGTTGTCCAGGATCCCCTGCCCGAGGTGCTTCCGAAAGTTCGGAAGAGAGTGATCATGAAAACCGTGATTGCTGCCGTAATCAGTTTTGTCTTTTTGTGCGGCTGGTTCCTGATCGTGGATACCGTGAAGCGTCGTCTTTCGAGGAGTGACGACGAAAGCGTTCGGTTCAGGGAAGCAACGTCAACTCTGCCGGGCGCAGGAAGACGCCGTCCGTCAGCGTGAGGACTTTTTACTTGCCGCTCAGCCCGTTCCAAGCCACCCCAGCGTACCGACGCGCGACGTTCAATCCTGCAATGTCGCGCGTTGCCCACGAATACGCCGCGCGCACCCCGAACATTCCAAGGAGAGCCGCGCAGAACAATCCGTAGGTGGCCGGCTGCCGGCCGGTTTTGAAGAAATAAAGCGCGCCTTTGAGGTACTCGGGATAAAGATTTCTGGAGCCATCGCGAACCGTCTGACTTCCGTAATGAATGACGCTGGCGTCCGGAAAGTACACGACTTTCCAGCCCTGTTCGTGGAAGCGACGGTGCCATTCCGTTTCTTCGCCGCCGACGATCGCGACTTCAACCATCGTTCCGACCTGTCTCACTGCATTCATTCGCATCGCGACGCATGCGCCACGCAGCGTGTCCACTTCGACAATTCGATCGTGCGCCCAATAACGAGACGAACCGGCTTTTGACCGAAGATACGGCGCGGCGATTCCCAGCAGCTTGTCCGTCATCGGCAGCTCGCGAAGGCCCGAATGCGCCAGCAGAATCTGGGGCATCGACGGGAAACCGTACGTTGATGGTTGAAGCGATCCATCGGCGTTAAGCAGCTTCGGACTTACAACTCCAATGCGGCTGCTGCCAGGCAGATCCAGGTACTCGGTGATGCGATGAACCGAGTCAGGAAGAATCAGGAGGTCGTCGTTGAGGAGCCAGGTGTAACGAGCCCGCGATGATTTGAGGACGCGGTTGTGGTTGGTGGCAAAGCCCCGACTGCGATCATTCTGAATGACAGCGGCGTCAGGATACTGCGCTCTAACGCGGCCTGCGAGACCGGTGCCTGGATCGTTGCACGTGACCGTAACGCTCCATATGTAGCGCGATCCTTTCATAGTCTTGTACAACGAGTCGAGGCAGCCTAAGAGCATCTCCTCATTCGACCCGCTGACCACAGAAAACTCGATGTCCCTGTCTTCCAATGCTTTCTCGTTGCGCTGATTGAACTGCGTTACGCCATTGATTCGAGCATCTGCCTCCGATAGCCTTCCTCTCGAATGCAATCGGTCTCGATATTAATCCCATGTTACCAGGAACGGAACTTCATTCGTGCATGCCTGGACTCGGTGCGCGCCTTTGACCTGTCTGATTCTTTCTCGATCGAAGTTCTCGTGCTGGACGGCATGTCCACCGACGGGACTCGCGAGATCGTCACAGAGATCGTCGAGACAGATTCGCGAGTCCGCCTCATCGACAATCATAAGCGCACACAGTCATCCGCACTGAACATCGGCATCCCGATTGCGACCGGCGATTATCTGATGCGGCTCGATGCGCACTCGGTTTATCCAACGGACTATCTGGCTCACACTGTGCAAACAGCCATCCGAACGGGAGCTGACAACACGGGCGGAGTCGTCGCCACCCTCAGGCGGGGTGAGGGATATCAGTCGGCACTCGTCCAGGCGATGACCACCCACAAGTTTGGCGTCGGCGACTCCGGGTTTCGCACTGATGCGGCAGAGGGGGAAGCTGACACAGTTCCTTACGGCTGCTTCAGAAACGACGTGTTCGAGAAGATCGGTTTTTTCGATGAGAGGCTTTTGCGAGCTCAGGATTACGAAATGAATCGCCGCATCATCGCGGCCGGTGGAAAGATCTGGATGAATCCACATATTCAGGTGATGTACTACCAGCAGCCGGACCTTTCGGCGTTCATCCGGAAACAGGTCGTCCATGAAGCGCCATACAATGCGTATCTCTGGTATCTGGCTCCGTATGCGTTCACGGCACGGCACGCCGTAACGGGAGTATTTGCCGCCGGAGTGCTAGGCGGACTGGCTCTTTCGCTGATCTCCCCCGCAATCCGCATTTTGTTTTTCGGCGTAATGACACTCTATTTTGCCTTGGCAATTACAGCAGCATCGCAGCAGGCGTTACGGTACCGCGAGCCGCGCCACGTTCTCTTCGCACCTTTCGGCTTTTTTCTTTATCATTTTCTACATGGCATTGGGGTCCTGATCGGGTTGGCTCGCCTTGCAACCGGCACTGCGCCAGTGCAAGGCAAAAGTGAGCCGTGGCCGGGAGCAGGCAGATTCAGAGCGTGGGATGGGAATTCACGTGTCCGATAGCATCGCGTGTCGCGTGTGCGGAGGTACCGAGGGAAATACGGTATACGTTGCACGCGAGCGAATGCAAGGCACCGCCGACGAATTCGATTACGTGCGTTGCGCTACATGTGGATGCCAACAGATTGTCGAAGTACCGCAGGACCTCGGCAAGTACTACCCAACCGACTACTACAGCTATTCGGATCAGCAAAGCGGCGGCCTGCGGAAGACCGTCACCAACATGCGCGACAGATCGTATTTCGAATGGACGATTCCAGCGATCGCCGGGAGGCTCGTGGCTGCTGCGTTGCCGAATCCCAAACTGGCTTCCATTGCCAGAATTCGGCCCCGCCGGGAAGCACGAATTCTTGACGTGGGGTGCGGCAACGGCGAGCTGTTGAACGAACTGCGAAGTATCGGCTACACCCGTCTCAGCGGAGTCGATCCTTTTGTACCGTCGGATCTGGACCTGCCTGGTGGCGTTCGAGTCAGAAAGATCTCAATGGAGGAGCTGGGCGACGAAACGTACGACGTGATCATGCTGCATCACGCGTTCGAGCACCTTCCCGATCCCCTGGGCTCGATGAAGTCGATCGCCCGGTTGCTCGCCGACGACGGGGTCTGCATCATCCGGATTCCCGTGGCCCATTCGTGGGCATCGCAGCACTATGGCCCGCTCTGGATGCAACACGATGCACCGCGGCATCTCTTCCTGCATACCGAGAAGAGCATGGCACGTGCTGCCGCCCAGGCCGGACTCGAAATCGTAGAGACGGTGTACGATTCATCCGAGGCTCAGATATGGGGAAGCGAGCTGTACAAGCAGAATATTTCCCTGCTGTCGGTGCCGCGAGGCGTTTATGGAAATCCTATCCGGCGCCTGTTGTCACCGAAATTCATCCGGTACCGCGCCTTTACCCGCCGACTCAATCGTGAGGGCCTTGGAGACCAGGCCGCATTCTACCTTCGCAGGAGCAGTTGACAGGTTGTCGAGGGGCTACCCTGCACCTCGCGTCAAAATGGGGATAAATTGTACCCAGGCAACCATTTCCCGAGTCAAGCACGATTCTGGCGAGAGCCTCGGGCAACGCCCACCACCCTTCGCGTACTTTCAGGTATGACCTCTCCTGCATCGACGTCGATGTCCATTCCATTTTTCCGCTATCCGCACCTCTTCGCCCAACAGCGCGACGAGATCCTGAATGCGATGACGGCCGTGATGGACCGGGGCGCCTTCATCCTCCAGAGCGATCTGGTGGAGTTCGAGACGGCCATCGCCAACTTCACAGGCGCCCGGCACGCATTGGGTGTCGCGAATGGGACAGATGCCCTCATCATCGCGCTTCGCGCCGCAGGGATCGGCCCCGGCGATGAAGTTATCGTTCCATCACACACCTACGTCGCTTCGGCGGCGTCGATCCACTTCGTTGGCGCGACGCCCGTCCTGGTGGAATGTGGCGCGGACCACATGGTCGACCCAGCATCAGTCGAGGCGGCGGTGACGCCGCGCACAGCGGCCATAATGCCGGTTCAGCTCAACGGCCGCACCTGCGAAATGGATGCACTTCAGGGCATCGCCGACAAACATGGCCTGGCGATCGTCGAGGACGCGGCTCAGGCAATCGGATCGAAGTTCAAGAACAAATCAGCCGGAACGTTCGGAATCGCCGCCGAGATAAGCCTTTATCCTGCCAAGATCCTCGGCTGCTTCGGCGATGGTGGAGTGCTTCTCACCAACGACGCCGAAATGGCCCGGAAGATGTCGTTGCTCCGCGACCACGGCCGAGATGAGAGCGGACTGGTCGTCACATGGGGGTTGAATTCGCGTCTCGACAATCTTCAGGCGGCGGTTCTAAATGTGAAGATGCAACAGCTCGACGCTGAAATCGAACGTCGCAGAGCGATCGCGCGGATATACCAGGAAGGTCTCGAAGGACTTGAAGACCTTACGCTACCCCCGGGTCCGGACGATGACGCGGATCACTTTGACGTCTACCAGAACTACGAAATCGAAGCTGGTCGTCGCGATGAGCTTCGTGCTCAGCTGGAGAAGTATGGAGTTCGCACGATCATCCAGTGGGCGGGAAAGCCGGTGCACCAGTTCGAGGGACTGGGCTTTAAGGATGTGCATCTTCCCTTCACCGACCGTTTGTTCACGAGATGTTTCCTTTTGCCGATGAACACGTCGCTGAGCGACGAAGAAGTTCAGTATATCTGCGACCGTGTCCGGAGATTCTATGCGGGCTAGCCTCGACGTCGCGACTGATCGCAACGCATTTTCGCTCGGAAACCTTGCAGATGTTGGAAGCTTTCACGAACCGCTTCTGATTGATCCGCTGGACAACGAGGCTCTGATGTTGGGCCTTCAGCGGATGATCCTGATTCGCGTCGTGGAAGAGAAGATCGGTGATATGGTGTCACAGGGAATCGTGAAATGCCCCTGTCACCTCGCCATCGGTCAGGAGGCCCCTGCTGTCGGCGTGGCAGGATATGTTCGCAAGGGCGACCGCGTTTTTGGTGCGCACCGCTCACACGGTCATTTCCTCGCGCTCGGCGGATCTCCTCATGGACTTCTCGCTGAGGTTCAGGGCAAGGACACCGGCGTTTCGCGCGGCATGGGCGGATCGATGCACCTCATCGATATCCCGAACGGACTGTTCGGAACCGTACCGATCGTCGGCGCAACGATTCCAATCGCCGTTGGCGCGGGCATCGCGGCGAAGATGGATGGCAACGGCGACATGGCTGTCTCGTTTTTCGGAGATGGAGCGACTGAAGAAGGCGCGTTCCATGAATCGATGAACCTCGCAGCGACAATGAAGGCGCCGGTGCTCTTCGTCTGCGAGAACAACTTCTTCTCGAGCCACCTGCACATCAACCTGCGACAACCCGACACGTCTGTCTGTCGCTATGCGGAAGCGCATCGTGTCGGCTGGGCACGTGCGGATGGAAATGACCTCGCTCAGGTCCGCGCTGTGACAAAGGAAGCGGTCGAGTCCATTCGGGCGGGTGATGGTCCACGATTCCTGGAGCTCGTCACTTATCGCTGGCGCGGGCACGTCGGTCATCGCGAAGATGAAGACGTCGGCGTGAAGCGTAAGGACGATTTGACTGCGTGGAAGCTTCGCGATCCCATCAGCCGTCTCGCCGTTTCACTGGAGGCCAACGGTGCGCTCGACCGTCCAGAGCTCAAGCGCTTCTGGACGGAAGCCCATCAGATCATCGAGGATGCGTGGGCCGAGGCGTCGCACGACCAATATCCGCCGGCCAAAGCGCTGCTCAGCAGGGTGTACAGCGGTACCATGGCGAAGAAACATTGAAACAGACTCCCGTGACAACAGGGTACGGCGCAGCCATTCGCGATGGCTTCGAGTATCTGCTGGCAAATCATTCGTCCGTGTTCACCATCGGCCAGGGGCTCTGGAGTCCCTGGTACGTCGGCAACTCGATGACGGACCTCGACAGCCAGTTCGGACGCGAGCGCG
>JBDUEH010000003.1:0-20181 GCA_040002555.1 Gemmatimonadales bacterium
CATCGCGGACACCGCCGCCTCGAGAGTGCGAGCGAGAGCATACTCGGTTTTGTGAGCGCGGGAGTGCTTGTGTGCCCGCGGTTTCTCGCCGGAACCCCCCGCAGTTGGCGGCGTAACGACTGACGCGGCGGTGGTGATGCCGGCTGGTGAGTCTTGCATGATCGATATCAACATAGCCGCAGCGGGGTGCAGCAGCCGATATTTCGGCTAGCATTCACGCGCCACGACCAGAACCATGGAGGTTCGTTGACAACAAATCGCCGTCGCTTTCTGACAACTGCCGCAGCCAACGCTGCCGCGCTCGCCGTCATACCCGGTGCGGCCTTTGCGGCCATTCCACGCGAATTCTCGATTCCTGTGTCTCCGTCCTCAGAGGCGTGGGACCTGAGCTGGACCGACAAGCTGAAGACGAAACATCGAGCGGTATTCGACTGCACTGAACCCGAGAGCGGAAACGGAATCTGGCGCTCGTGGGCATGGAAGCGGCAGAACATGGACGTGCTCAAGGTAGCCCCTGCCGACATCGTGCCAGTGATCGTCATGCGTCACGACGCGATCGTTCTTGCGATGCAACAGGCGTACTGGGATAAGTACGGCGCCGGCGCGAAGAAGAAAGTCACCGACCCGATGACGAACGAGCCGACAAACAAGAACCCCGCACTCCTCGACGAAAAAGATGGAGTTCCGGCGCCGTACAACATGGCCGGTCTTCACAAGCAGATCGCGGCTGGCGCCATCGCTCTTGCCTGCAGCGTTGCTTTCGAGGATTGCATTCAGACTGTCAAGCAGAAAGACGGAGTCTCGGCAGAAGAGGCGAAGAAGCGCGCGATGTCCTACCTCGTACCCGGTGTAATCCTCCAGCCGTCGGGCGTGTTCGCGGTAATTCACGCGCAGGAAGCCGGCGCGATGTATATCAAAGCGAGCTAAGCCCGGAGAAATATGAAAAAGTTGGCAGGTCTGTTTGCATGTCTCGCTTCGATGATTGCTGGCTCGAACGTCGCAGCTCAGCAAAAGAAGGTGGATTACGACATTACGTTTCCGAACGCCGCTCAGCATGAGGCCCAAGTCACCGCAATTTTTTCGGGACTTGTGCGAGGAACAACGCTGCACGTTCGGATGAGCCGGTCGTCGCCGGGCCGGTATGCTCCGACCGAATTCGCAAAGAACGTCTATGATGTCTCGGTCACCGACGGACGTGGCAAGTCCTTATCGATGACGCGTCCGGACTCGCATGGTTGGGACATCGCGGGTCACGATGGAACCGTCAGAGTGCGCTACACGGTTTGGGGCGACAGAATCGATGGTACTTATCTGAGCATCGACCACTCCCACGCGCGGATGAATATGCCCGCGACATTCATGTGGGCGCACGGAATGGAAACGGCGCCAATTCGCTTAACAGTTCATCCGCAGCCCGGTTGGCAGGTGGCCACACAGCTTGGCCCAACCCCCGACTCGACAGTTTTTACCGCTCCAAACCTTCAGTGGTTTATGGATTCTCCCACCGAAGTCGGCCCGGTTACGTGGAGACAATGGACCGGCACATACGGCGGCAAACCCTCCACCTGGCGTATCGCGATCCACCACCTCGGCACTGAAGCGCAGGTTGACTCCTTCGTGACGATGGTCAAGCGCGTGGTGGCCGAGGAGGTGGCGATGTGGGGAGAGCCAGCAGGATACGACTATGGCACGTACACTTTCATCGCCGACTACCTGCCGTGGGCGGGCGGTGATGCGATGGAACATCGCAATTCGACTTTTCTCTCGGGCCGGCGCGGGTTCGAGACGAAAGAGTACACAATGGGTCATCTCGACAACCTGGCGCACGAATTCTTTCATTCGTGGAACATGGAGCGGTTGAGGTCGAAGGAGATAGAGCCGTTCGATTTCGATCGCGAAGACATGTCCGACGCTCTCTGGTTTGGCGAAGGTTTCACCAACTACTTCCATCCGTTGATGATTCGCCGAGCGGGTTTTTATACCGATAGCGAATACGTCGCGGAATTGGGCGGGGCAATTGTCGGGACAATGAATGCGGTCGCGAGAAACCACGGCTCGCCAATCGACATGAGCCGTGATGCAGTCTTCTTCGATGGTGGTACGTCGCTCGATGCCACAAACCGGACAAATATTTTCCTCAGCTACTACACCTGGGGCTCAGTCGTTGCGGCCGGACTCGACCTCACACTTCGCGAGCGTTATCACAAGTCTCTCGACGATTACATGCGCCTCTTGTGGCGGGACTATGGAAAACATCAGTCAAAGGCGCTGGCACCCGAGCGTCCGTACACAGTTGCGATCTTGCGCGCTGAGCTCGGGAAGCTCGTTGGTGACAAGGTATTTGCCGATGATTTCTTTCGACATTACGTAGACGGCAAGGAGGTTCCAGACTTTGCGGCCTTGCTCGCTCCAGCGGGACTTGTTCTGACGAAAGCTGCTCCAGATCCATACTTCGGCGCGTCGATGGACAACGACCCGAAGGGCGTCTTCATCAACTGGTCGGCGCCAGGTTCATCCGCTTACGCAGTCGGGCTCGCGAGCGGGGATATGGTCCTCTCAATCGATGGAGAGCCAACCAGCTCGATCGTAATGCTCAACGAAATCATCGCAAAGCACAAAATCGGCGATGTGGTGAAGGTCGAGTATCTGCAAAAGGAAGCGACGCACGTAACTATGCCGATGACGCTGGTGGGCAGGCAGGCAATGAGGGTCACGACCTTCGAAAACGCTGGAATGCCCATAACGGATGCCATCCGCGCGTTCAGGAGCGATTGGCTCGGATCGAAAGTAAAACAGTGAAATGGCTTGCGGTTGTTCTTCTTGTTTTATCGGCCTCTGGCTCGGCGGCACAGGAATCGGTTGAGAGTTTGCATGTTCCAACCGATGCAAAGCCCGGATCTATCGTCCGCATAAGCGTTGACATTCCGGCCGGCCGCGATTCGGTCTCGTCAGTAACCGGGTCAATGTCCGGCGAGCCTTTGCATTTTCATCAGATGACGCACGGAACATGGCATGCGATTGGGGCCATCTCGCCCGACGCGAAGGGAAACGTTGCAGCTATCGCGATGATTACGTATGCATCCGGGCGAACCAACAACGTTGCCGGTTCGACTCGAGTTTCCATCCCTCCGCAGTCGCATGGCAAGCCACCGGGACTTTCAGTTTCAACGCGCTTTACCCAGCCGATGGACTCAGCGACTGAAGCTCGCATCGCGAGAGAAAACGCAACGGCTCGTGAAATCGGTCGAGCGTCACACGACACGCCTGCAATGTGGTCAATGGCATTTCGTCGCCCGCGCGACGCAGTTATCACCAGCACTTTCGGCTCAGGCCGTCTCTTCAACGGCACGCTCACCAGCCGCCACCTCGGCGTCGATTTCCGCGGGAAGACGGGAGATCCCATCGTTGCAGCCAACCGTGGCATCGTCGCTCTTGTCGATAATTTATTTCTCGCCGGCAATGTCGTGTATATCGATCATGGGGCAGGCATCGTCACCGCATATTTTCACATGAGCAAACCGCTCGTCGCGAAAGGCGACACGGTCGAACGCGGTCAGACCATCGGGCTCGTTGGCGCTACGGGACGCGTTACCGGACCACACCTGCACTGGAGTGCACGATACGGCACGCTCACAGTGAATCCGCTTGACCTCGTAGCACTCGGGACATCCTGGTAAACAATGAAGAAAACGTTGAAAGAAGTTCTTTCGGAATATGGAGCGATTGCCGTCGTGGTTTATCTCGTGCTGTTCGGCGCGGTCCTGATTGGATCCTATTTCGCGATTCGCTTTGGATGGACCCAACGCACCGTAGCCGGCTCCGCCGGCATATGGGCCGCAGCATACATCGTCACGAAGCTCACTCAACCATTGCGGATTGCGGCTACGGTACTGCTCTCCGCCTTCATTGGGCGACTATGGGAACGCAGACGGAAGCCGGAAAACGCGGCTTGATCGCAGATGACCACGCCTCAAGATACGATCTGGACCGTTGGTCACTCGACCAGAACGCTCGAAGAGTTTGTCGCTGTGCTCTCCGCACACGATATGGAGCTCATCGCGGACGTTAGAAGATTTCCTGCGTCGCGCCGGTTACCTCACTTCAACTCGGCGCAGTTGGAAACAGGACTCGGCGCAGCGGGCATCTGTTACAAGTGGCTGCCGTCTCTTGGCGGACGGCGCCCGGCACAACCCAATTCTCCGAACGGCGGCTGGACCAACTCGGCGTTTCGCGGCTATGCCGATCACACCTCAACAGAAGAATTCGCCGAGGGTCTCACAGATCTTCTCATTTTGTCTCGCGGTCTACGAACCGCGGTGATGTGCGCTGAACTGCTTTGGTGGAGATGTCACCGACGAATTGTCTCCGACGTGCTGGTATCGCTCGACTACGAAGTGATTCATATCCGCGATGCCGGATTCAGCGAAAAGCACATGCTCGTTCCGCCAGCGCGACGAATCGATGGTGAGCTGACTTACGCCCCAGAACCACCTCTGCAACTGGGCCTCCGTTTCGGTGTGCCGCAGAACCGCTGATTGCTGAGTCGTTCCGGCAAAAACAATCGTTTCCGTGGCTGTTCCGCCTGTTGAGAGTTCAAGACTCTATTACCGAACTCTTACACAAATACGGGTCCGATCGTGAAACATTCCGGTGTCAGACCGTCGTAATGCGCAGACGGGTCATTCCCTCAGAGGATGACTGCGTGTCGCAGTTCGGTTCAACCCCAATCTCGAGTTCTATTATGAAACGCGTCTTGTTCGCGGTTCTATCCATCCTCCTGGTCAGCGGAGCCACAACGGCTCGCGCGCAGGGACCCTCGGGGCCCGGTGGCCCTCCTCCATCTGCAAACGGCGAAGTTCGCGGCGCCGTCTCCGATGCAGAAGGCAATACTCCAATCAAGGGCGCAACGGTAACCGTTCGCAGCAAAGGCAGCTCAACGCTCGTCACTGGCGCCATCGGTCGCGATGACGGCACGTTCCGAATCCAGGGACTGCGCCCCGGTACCTACTATCTTCGCGTCACGTCCATCGGCTACGGCCCGAAGACGACCGAAGAGTTCACAATCAGCGGTGCAGCCCTTCAGGCGAACATCGCCCCAGTCAAGCTATCGAAAGTCGCCGTTGCCCTCGAAGGCGTTCAGGTTACCGCCGAGCGCGCGGCGGTGGCGATCGAGCCGGATCGCAACACGTACAATTCAAAGCAGGTCGCCCCTACGGCCACCAACGCGAGCGATGTGCTCGATGCCGTTCCGTCCGTGCAGGTTGACGGTGACGGCAAGGTCAGTCTTCGCGGCAACGAGAACGTCGCGGTTCAGATCAACGGACGCCCGACTCCAATCACCGGAGCTCAGCTTGGCGCATATCTCAAGCAGATCCCGGCAAGTATAGTCGATCGCGTTGAAGTGGTTCCGACGCCGTCGGCGCGCTACGACCCCGAAGGCATGGCTGGCATCATCAACATCGTCCTCAAGGCGAATGCTGATCTTGGCATGAGCGGCGGCGTGACGGTTGGTTCGGCAACGTCGAGCGGACGCTACAACGGATCGGGCAATCTCGGTTATCAGTCGGGACCGTGGACCACGTTCACGACCTACGGCTACAACGCCGATGATCGCGGCGTGGACGGAATCAACAACCGAGAGCGCTACCTCAGCGGTTCGCCGCTTTCGTTCACCAACCAGAGCATCGACGGACGCAACGGAAACAGCGGTCATAACTTCACGCAGAACGCCGACTACAAGTTCAACAATCGCGACGTCCTAACGAACGCGCTCGCCCTGAACTTCCGCACGTCCACCGACAACTCGCTCAATGCCTACACCGAGCTCAACGGTGCCGGGGCTTTTCTGAGCACGTACAATCGCACGCGCGACGATAAGGTGAATTCGTACAACGTCGACTACACGCTGGCCTGGAAGCGCACGCTCGAGCCACGCAAGCACGAGCTTTCCACCGAGCTAAGACTCAATCGCCAGAATGATAAAGACAATTCGCTGCTGTGGCGCCAGCCGTTGACGGCAGCCGGTGAAATTGCATCGGGCCTGCTCGAAGGCGAGCGCGACAAGACGGACGCAACGACATCGTCGGTCAACGCACAGGTCGATTACATGCGAACTCTCGCTCCGCGCCGGAAGATCGAGACGGGGTTCAAGGGAACTGGTCGTTGGCTCGACAAGGACTACAATGTCACCAAGGATCCACTCGGCAACGGCGCATGGGTTCTCAGCAACCTGAGCAATCAATTCAATTTTAACGATCGGGTTGGAGCGGTATACGGAGTTCTCAGCCAGGGTGCCGGCAAGTTCGACCTGCAGGGTGGCCTCCGCGCCGAGTACGCGAATCGCGATTTCTCACTGAAGAACTCGAGCACGAAGTATCCCTACAGCTATACGAGCTTGTTCCCGAGTGCGGTCGCGCTTTACAAGTTCGACGACCTCCTTCAGGGCAAGGTCGCTTACTCGCGCCGCATTCGCCGGCCGGGCACACAGGAGCTGAACCCGTTCCCAACGTTCTTCGACGTACAGAACGTGTTCATCGGCAATCCGAAGCTGAACCCGGAATACACCGATGCACTCGAGCTTGGCCTGACTCGCACGGGAGCGCTCGGCTCAGTCCAGTTGTCGCCGTTCTATCGTCGGACGACCAATGTCATCCGCGTTGCCATCAACACCGCCGACGTTGTTGACGGACGCGAGGTCACTTCGGTGAGCTTCCAGAATCTTGCGACGAGCAACTCCTACGGAACCGACCTGAACGGATCGCTAAGGCTTGGCAAGAAATTCAACGGTTTCGCGTCGTTCAACGTTTTCAAGCAGGTTACCGACGGCGGCTCGCTGTCCACGCTTTCTTCCAACGCCGTGACCTGGTCGTCACGTGTGAACGGAACGATGACGCTCAATCCCGATCTCACAGTGCAGGGCAGCTATTTCTATCGCGCACCAACGAAGATCGAGCGCGGTGAGTTCGCGAGCACACAAATGGCGCAGTTCTCTCTTCGCCAGAAGTTGTTGGAAGGGAATGGAGCTGTCAGCCTGCGCGTCGTCGATCCATTCGATACGATGCGCTTCAAGATCAAGACGGGCGACGACCAGCTCATTCAGTTCACCGAGCGAAAGTTCGGCATACGGGGTGTGTTCCTGACGTTCCAGTACAACTTTGGCCAGACCCCGAAGTTCAGAGTGCCAAAACAGGACGACACGCCGCAGGGCAATACGGGATTCCCACCTCCGTGATCGCAGCTGAGATTCAGAGAGAGCGCCCCGGAATTACCGGGGCGTTTTTTTTGTCTGCAGCACCGGCCGGAGCTAATTTCTCGGCATGATCGACATCAGAACGGCTGACGACACTGACGCGCTCGAGATCGCTCGTCGTCTCATCCGCGCACACTTCGCCGCGCATTCAAGTGCGCACGATCCAGAAAGCTCGGAATCAATAGTCTCAGCGCTTCCTCAGCCGTACGTTCCCCCGCGAGGCGGGCTCTGGGTCGCATTCGTTGACGGTGTTGGCTGCGGGTGCGCAGCGCTTCGCGAAATAGACAACGAAGTCGGTGAAGTAAAGCGGATGTACGTCGATCCTGAAATGCGCGGGAAGGGAGTCGCCCGAACACTTGCGCTACACGTAATCGCTAAGGCGCGTGCAATCGGGTATGAAACGTTACGATTGGGAACACTTCGCTCCATGCGTCCGGCGCAGAGCCTCTATCAAAGTCTTGGCTTCAGGTCGATTCCACCGTATCGCCCGATCGAGTTTGGCGACACGGTTTTCTATGAGCTCGACTTACGCGACGGTTCGATCTAGACCTACTTGGGCTTCGTCGGACCTGCCGTCTGCGACGTGAATACTTCAACAGAAAGTGTGAACGTCCGCTGTTCCTCCGGTTGAAGCGATCCCACGCCAACCATCTGGCGTGCGATCTCTTCTCCCTTTTCGTTCTTCACCGACACCATCAGCGAATATTCCCACGGTTCGCCGACGGGAGGATGCTTTACCGAGCCCTCGACGCGAAGCGCCGAGAAACCCGGCGGCTTGTGGCGCTCGGTGTGCGGATCCCAGCGGAGACTCTTCCGGCATACCGGGCACGATGTCGAGCTTTGAAGAATTGTCGCCTTGCAGTGTGGGCAGGTACGCGTCTTTCCCGCCGCCTGTCCGCCATTGCTCATTCGACTGTGCCAGTCTCCATCTTCTTCGCCGGCATTCCCACCTTGCCGTCTTCCCAGCCAAACTCCACGTTTCCACGCATTCGCGAACCGGCGGCCACTGTCAGCGATCCAGCTTTCAGGTCGCCGTTAAGAACGCCTGACGCCAACAGCTCGACACGTGACGCCGCATCGACATTGCCCTCGAGCTCGCCCGCGATCGTTACGGTTTGTGCACGAACGCCGCCGATGACCTTGGCGCCCTGTTCGATCGTCAGGTTGCCCTCGACGTTGACGTCGCCCTTGAACTGACCCGCAACGCGAACGTGACCGGCGCCCTGGATCTTTCCTTCGATGGAAAGGTTCGCTGCAATCAGTGTCTCTTTCTGGTCTGCCATGCTTGCCCTCGGCGGCTGGTTATAGGCTGGAGGAGTTGATGCAAAAGAATCATCCTTTGCGGGTGCTGCTGGCGGCGGCATCGGTGGCTGGTCTTTTGTGGCGGGTGTCTGTTCCTTCCAGATTGCCATGGATCGGTACTCCTAGAGGGCGCGGGTTGGGCAGGGTGCTCACAATCCCTGACGACAGCTTCGCTGCCGAACGTTATCACGGGCACTGGCACTTGGCACTACCTGCAGCGATTGCCGCCTGAGTGCGCAAAGCCCCGGCAGCAACGATTTCACCCGCAAGATAGCGGCCTCGCGGCGCTCGCGCGCCATGGGGTGAACGCCCGTCCGGTCGTTCTACAAGGCATCCGGCGCCGGCTCGATGAAAAGCTCGTCAACAAAGCACCATCCCCAGTCCTCACCGGGCTGAAAACTCCGAATGATCGGATGCGCGGAGCTGTGAAAATGCTTCGTCGCGTGCTTGCCCTGGGACTGGTCGCAACAGCCGACGTGGCCGCAGGTGGAGCAGATGCGAAGGTGAACCCAGGCGGCGCCCATCTTCAGGCACTCTTCGCATCCATCAGGGGTTCGCGGATCTACGTCTCGCACCTGGTCAAGATGCGTGCACAGTGTGTCGGACATCCCTCATCCTTGAACGGGACAAGCTGAAAATTGCTGCAGAGGTTCAGCCAGCGGCAGGCTTCGCGTGCGTGATTCTTGCCAGATCGGGCAGTATGAATGTTCGACGTGTGTTTGTCGGTTTCATACTAGCCACAGGACTCTGCAGCTGCGGTTCGTCCGCCACTCTGCCAGTTTCGGCCGGAACCGGTCCGTCACCAATACTGCCGAAACCCCGCGAAACACCGATTCCGCTCATCAATGTCGTAACGGCGAAAGGCTGGGATGCGAATAGTCATCCCGTTGCGACGCCGGGTACGAGAGTGGTCGCATTTGCTCGCGGGATGAATCACCCCCGATGGATTTACGTGCTGCCCAACGGCGATGCGCTCGTGGCCGAGACAAATGCGCCTGTACGGCCGGACGACGCGAAGGGAATCAGGGGCTTCTTCTTCAAGTATTTCATGAAGAAGGCCGGCGGCGCAACGCCAAGCGCGAACCGGATAATTCTTCTGCGCGATTCCAATGGCGACGGAGTCGCGGATACCCGGATCGTTTTTCTGACGGGTCTTACGTCGCCTTTCGGAATGACGCTCGTTGGCAACTCTCTCTACGTTGCCAACACAGACGCTATCGTTCGATTTCCCTACAGCGCCAATGAAACTCATATCACGGCCGCGGGAACGAAGATCGTCGATCTTCCAGCGGGATCGATAAATCATCACTGGACGAAGAACGTCATTGCACGCCCTGATGGCTTGAAGCTGTACGTCGCCGTCGGATCGAACAGCAATGCGGGCGAAAACGGAATCGATCAGGAAGAAGGACGCGCTGCGATCTGGGAAGTTGACGCGGTAACAGGCGCGCACCGGGTGTTCGCGTCGGGCCTGAGGAATCCTGTCGGCATGGCGTGGGAGCCATCGAGCAGGTCCTTGTGGGTCGCAGTCAACGAGCGCGATGAGCTCGGCGGCGATCTCGTTCCAGACTACATGACCTCGGTAAAGGACGGCGCATTCTACGGATGGCCCTACAGCTATTACGGACAGCACGTAGACACGCGGGTCGAGCCCAAGCGCCCGGACATGGTAGAGAGGGCGATTCCGCCCGACTACGCGCTTGGCCCTCACACCGCATCGCTTGGCCTCGCGTGGTCCGACGGAAACACGCTGCCCGCAGCGTTTCGGAGCGGAATGTTCGTCGGCCAGCATGGTTCATGGAATCGCAAGCCGAGAAGTGGCTACAAGGTGATCTTCGTCCCGTTTGCGGGAAGCAGTCCGAGCGGAACGCCAATCGACGTTCTCACCGGATTCGTGAAGGAGAACGGCGACGCGATGGGTCGTCCAGTCGGCGTCGCTGTCGACAAGCGCGGCGGATTGCTGGTGGTGGACGATGTTGGAAACACGGTCTGGCGGGTATCGGGGACTTCGCGCTAACGGCCCTGGTTTTCGTTGCTGGCGGAGTCGGCTGCTGCCTGGCTTCGCCTCGGCATCTGACATCGCCATCGCCTTCTTGACGACTCCTGAGCCGGGTAGACTGCTCGCCGCCAGCACGCTGTCCTTCTCGCGCTGGCTCATTTCTTCACGCGGCTTATCGACCTTCACCGGTGCAGCGCAGGCACCAGCGCCCAGGATGGAAACCGCAATAACCACGGTGTGGATTTTCATGAACAATTGACTCTTTGGAGAGTCAAGCAGTCACTACGAGAAGTCCCGACGCGTCCCGAGGATCAAGATGAACCCGATTCGCAGCTATATTCCCGGAAATCTTCACATTGGAACGGCGGGCTGGAGTGTTCCGGTGCCGTCTCGCGAACACTTTCCGGAAACGGGCACTCATCTCGAGCGCTACGCCTCAGTTCTCAAGGCAGCCGAGATCAACTCCTCGTTCCACCGATCCCACAAGCTCGAGACGTATCAGCGCTGGGCCGAAACTGTGCCGGACGACTTTCGTTTTTCGGTCAAGGTTCCGAAAACCATCACTCATACAGCTCGACTGATCGATTGCAGCGCGCTACTAAATCGATTCCTGGGTGAAGTATCGGGCCTCGGCTCAAAGTCGAAGTGTATTCTGGTCCAGCTTCCGCCCAGCCTCGAGTTCGACACTCAGGTGGCAAACGATTTCTTCGCTGAGCTGACGTCCGCGACGCCGTGCGACGTCGTGGTTGAACCGCGACACAAGACATGGTTTGCGTACAGCGCTACGCAGATGTTGCGAACGCTCGGAGTAAGCCGCGTAGCCGCTGATCCGGCGGTTGTGCAGGCGGCGAGTGAGCCGGGGGGATCGACGAGGACGGTGTACTTCCGGCTACACGGGTCACCGACGAAATATTTTTCGCCGTACACGGCGTCTTATCTCGACGGCCTGGCTTTTCGCTTGAGAAAGTATTCGGCCGAGCGAGCGCCAGTGTGGTGCGTTTTCGACAACACCATCAAGGGCGAAGCGGCGGCCAATGCGCTTTACCTTGACAAGAGAATTGCGCTCGCTGAAATGGGGCAGGTCGATAAAGCGGCCGTCCAATCGTTTCCCCCTTTAGTTGGGTTTCGGCAATGATGCCGCCGAAGCAAACGAACTCACGAGACATTATCGCTGGCGCGAGCCCGCGCATCGTGATAACTACCGCGTCATGCTGCTGTCGCTCATCGTATTCGCCCAGATCACTTCAACTGACAGCGTGTATTCGTCGAGCCGGTTACGCGATTTCGTGTCTCAGGCCGCAATCCAGAACCACGCACCACCGCCGGAATTTCGCGGATACACTGCTCACGTAGAAACAGAGATGTCGCTGCTGATGCGCGACACGTTGGGCCGAGAGCGCGCGGCACAGATCGAACAGCTTGCTTCTACCGTTAAATGGACACGCGGCTCGGACTATGGGATGCATGTCGTCGGCTATCGTGCCCAATCGCTCGGTCCATCCATTTCAACGCTCAGCTTTCTCACCGGCTGGACAGAACCGTCCCTCTACGGTGAGCGCATTCTGCTCGGCGCGCAGTTCATCAGCGACAGCGCGAGAATCTCGAAACGCAAGGCGAGCGGAGATTCGCTCTTCGCGGTCCATCCATTCGCTTCCGATCGCGACCGCTACTACCGTTTTTCCGGTGGGGACACTGTCACGACGCTCAGAAGCCCAGGCCGTTCCATTCCAATTGTGCGGATCCACGTGACGCCTCACCTGTCAGGTACAACCCGATTTGCTGCGTTTGACGGCGAGATCGACGTCGATGCGGCCCGCCATCAGATCGTTCGCATGCGCGGTCAGTTCGTCGTCCTTGGAAAGAGAAAGTCGGGCAAGCCGCTAGCTGCGCGAATTCCGGGACTCGTCGCGGTTGCATATTCGGAGTTCGTGAACGCGGAAATCGACCAGCGTTATTGGCTTCCCGCTTCTCAACGAACAGAATTTCAGACAACTGTCGCAATTCTTGGCCGCGACCGCGCGGTAATGCGAATCGTTTCGAAGTTCGGAAATTATGCGGTCAACGACACCACCTCGCTCACCGGTCCGTTGAACGACTCGCTGCACATTCCGCATCGAACGACCTGGGCTCGATCCGACAGCGTCAGTCATTTCGACGGATGGACAGCACCCCTCGGCGAAGCGACAACGATTGTCAGCGCGGGCGACTTCGATGACCTCGCGCCGGACGCGTGGAAGGCGCGCGGTTCAACGAGAATCGAGATCGTACCAACAAACTGGGACAATGTTGTCCGCTACAATCGTGTCGAAGGGCTGTTCACCGGAGCTGAAGTAAACGTGAGAATGCGAAGCCAGTTTCCCGGCCTGTCGTACGGAGGAACGGTCGGGTGGGCATGGACGGAGAATGCGGCGAAAGGCGGATTGCACGCGTCGCTGAAGCGCCAGCTCAACACTTACTCTCTCGGCGCGGAGCGATCTCTCGCATCGACGAACGATTTCGTTCTTCCCGGTGAAGGGAAAAGTGACGGCATCAACGGACTCATCGCGTCGTTTGATGATTTCGACTACGTAGATAGACGGACTGCACTGGCGACGGTCTCGCATATCGCCGGCTCGATCGACAGGGCTCTCATCACCGTTCAGGCTGGCGGCGGAAGCGATCGAAAGGAGATCGCGCGCCTCGATCACGGAGTCTTTGCGGGTGGCCGCTTTCGCCCGAACAGGGGAGTTGATGAAGGCTCGTATGCGCTGGGAGTGGTAGACGCCGAACTCCACCCGAGCGCCAGTCAAGAATTCGTGCAGCCGGGATTAGGCGCACGAATTCGATACGAGATCGGTCGCGGTGAATTGAATTGGCAGCGTACGGACATTGGGCTTTCCGGTCGGGAGTATTGGGGTCCGATCCTGATCTCATTGCATGCCGACGGTGGCGTCGTCACCGGACGGACAATTCCGCCGCAGAAATTATTCGAACTCGGCGGAAGCTCGATTTTGCCCGGATATGCGTACAAGGAATTCGCGGGGAATCAATCGGCGCTTTTCCGCGGATTCTCCAGCTACACGTTTCCGGTATTGCGCGCACCCCGTCGCGTCTGGCGTTCGCTCTATATGCCAGGGCTGGCGCCTGGATTTGCGGCCGGAATCCAGGGCGGGTGGACCCGATTCTCCAACGACGTAGCGCGCGAAGCGCTGGCTCGTCTTGGCGCGGGCTCGGTTACTCCTGTCTCCCGGGCGACAGACGGAATCAGGGCGACATTCGGCTTCGGCGTTACGCTTTTCTCCGGTAACTTCCATCTTGGAGTCGCCCGGCCGATTGACAGCGGCGCCAGGTGGCGGCTTGCAGCCGGCTTTGGTCCTTCGTTCTGAACTGTCCGGCCGTTTCACGTTCCCCCACCGCTGACAATGAGCGCAATGTGACGGAATCGCGCAAACTGCTGCAGCACTTTCTTGCCGCGCTCGCGTATCGAGCGCAGAAGGCGCTTCGTGGTGCTCCGCCGGGATATCCCGACTATCGCGCAGAGATCAACTCGAGAACTCCGCACGAGTTGATGTGGCACATGTCAGGTCTCCTTGGTTACGCGCGAACGATGCTTAATGGCGGAACGTTCGAGCCGCCGTGGATGCCAGTCTTTGCCGACGAAGTCGCCCGCTTCCACTCTCTGCTGCACGAGTTGTTGGCGGACTTTTCCAATCCGTCGCTCTCGGCCCGGATTTCAGACGAGCAGTTTCTTCAGGGACCGCTGGCAGATGCGATGACTCACGTTGGCCAGCTTGCGATGTTGCGTCGTCTCGCCGGCGCGCCTGTGCCGTCGGAGGATTTTATCTATGCGGCCATCAATTCGCGCAACGTGTCGGCGGAGCAGGCGATGCCTGCCGCTCCAGATGCATCGTGGCGGCCCGATGCGCCACCTCAAGCACCGGGTGCCAACAATGTTACAGGCGCATCCGTTGGTTGACCGCTAGCGCGCTGTGCTGATGTTGTCGTAAACGGAGTCAAGCCGCAGGGCGAGAATGTCGTAGCGCTGTTCAACGAGCCGGCGCGCGTTGCGGCCGAATTCAGGTAGACACGACGAGTCGCTCACTATCGATCGTAGTACTTCCTCGAGCTCGTTTTCGCGTACTTCTTTCTCAGGCCGCACCGCCATCTGGATGCTTCCACATGTCAACGCCGCAGAATGAAACGATCAAGGGGATCGAGAGTCGTTCCGCCGAGCCGGCGATGAATGCGCCCACAAGGCCTCCGTGGGCGTGAATGATCCGGGCGTTCTCGCGGGTGAAGACGCTCGTGAGAACGGCGAATAGCCGAGTCGCCGGGCGCTCGCGCGATCGAAGAGCCGCGTGCGCATAGCGCTGCGCGACAGGCTGTAGACCGGGTCGAACGGAAAGAGCTCCGCGTTCGCGATCGCTTTCGAAGCGAATACAGGGCGATACCGCTCGACGCGCTTAACCTGTTCGTAAATCCAGTTCTCGGTTCGCGGAAGATGCGTTCGCACGACCTGAACTACGGTCGGCCGTTCCGTTGGCCGTAGCGACTCGCGAACGGCAGTGATGACGTCAGTCACGTCGTCATCGTCGAGGTGCGGACTCAGTGGAATCGAAATAGTTCGTTCACTGATCCAGGTTGCGTTTGGAAAGTCCTCGGCGCGCGTGCCGAATGTTTCGCGATACAGCGGGTGGAGATGGACGCCAACGTAGTGGACCCGTGTTCCGATATTCCGATTGTGCATGCGGGTCATGAACTCGTCGCGGGTGATGCCGGCGGTCGCGGGATCGATCATGAGTGTGAACAGGTGACGAGTATGCCTCGACTGCGGATCGTCAGTGGTCGGGATCTGCTGTCGCGACCATTCCGCTTTTGCCGGTGGTGACGTTCTTCGTCACGCAGAAGCTGAAACACGCCAGGTCGCTCATGGTCCCGACCTTGTTTCCGGCGTAGCGGCCTTCGATTGACTGAGTAGCGTCTTCGATCACTCGAAGTCCGTGGCGGCGGGCAATCTCACCGATCGCATTCATGTCGCAGACTCGCCCCGCGAAGTGAACCGGGACGATCGCCTTTGTACGCGGTGTTATGGCGGCTGCTATCCTGGTTACGTCGATGAGCTGCGTGTCTCGCTCACAATCGACGAACACGGGACGCGCCCCCGCTTGGATGATGGAATCGGCCATGCCGCAGGATGTCATCGGTGTGGTGATGACTTCGTCTCCCGGCCCGACGTCGGCGGCGAGCAGCGAGAGATAAAGCGCTGCCGTGCACGAGTTGACGGCGACGGTATGCACGGCACCGGTATACTCGCGAACCATCGCCTCGAGCCGAGCGACCTTCGGGGCAGTTCCGAGCGAACCTGAGCGTAAAGAGTCGACGACTTCGTCGATCGACGCGTCATCGAAACAAGGTGCCCCGTAAACCAGATATTTGTCTCTCCCGGATCGTCTGGAGCGAGGTTGCGGTGGATGGTTCCAGAGTCGAAACGCACGAACATTTGGGGAAAAGCAGAGCTTTGGCTGGCGCGAGAGCGATCCGCGGCAACGGTCTGAAATCCATCTTCTTATCGGGGGCGTCAAAGATTAACGAATGGTCGTTTACTCCTTCTATCCTAACCACTGCCACCGAATTCCAGCAAGGAATTTGTTCGACGCTTTCGATTCGATTTTTCAGCGAAATGGACTGGCCTCACGGTGAACCGCTGCCGCATGTTTGGCGGATGAGATCAAGTCATGCCAAGCGCCTCCTCCTCACCTTCCTCGGGTGGCCCTTGGCGGGATGCGCAAGCATGCGGGCTCCGACTTCCGGCGCACCAGGCCCGGGGTTCCAGCGTGGACTCGCGGCCGCGGACTCGGTCGTCGCGACTGGGGTTGGAACCGCCTTCCCCGGCGCTGTTCTCGTCGTGACCAAAGACGGACGCATGATCCACAGTCGCGCCTTTGGTTTTGCTGAAATGGCCGGCGGGGCCGCCTTCGCGACTGGTCACGGACTGGATACGGTTTACGCTGGGAAGTTGCGTCCCATGAACACGTCTACCGTCTTCGACCTCGCCTCAGTAACGAAAGTCATGGCAACGACTTTCGCGATGGTGATGCTCGTCGATCAAGGCAAGGTCGAGCTTGACGCCCCTGTCTACACCTATCTCAGTGATTTCCGCGGACCACACCTCGACAGCATCACGCCGCGACACCTTCTGCAGCACTCCGCCGGACTCGTGCAGTGGCAGCCTCTTTACTATCAGGCTTCGACCACAGCCCAGACCTACTCTGCCATTCGCGACATGCCGCTCCAGTGGGGCGTCGGCGAAGGCCGTCACTACAGCGATTTCAGCTTCATGCTCCTCGGCGACATCGTCGAGCACGTAACTGGTCAACGACTCGACGTGTTTGTTGACAGCGCGCTCTACAAACCGCTTGGACTTCGCAAGACAACCTTCAATCCCAAATTGAAGGGACTCTCCAATTTCGCAGCGACGGAGTTTGGCAACGGTTACGAAAAGCACATGGTTTACGACACGACGTTCGGATACAGGTATCGTGGCGACCCGAAATCATGGAACGAGTGGCGAAATCGGCTGCTCGTGGGCGAAGTGAACGACGGCAACTCGTTTTACGCAAATGGTGGAATAGCTGGGCACGCGGGATTGTTTTCCACCGGGGCCGAGTTGAGCGTGTTGCTCCAGGTTCTGCTCAATCGAGGATCATACGACGGCCATTCCTACATCAAGCCCGCAGTCGTCGATGCGTTTCTGAATCTCGACAAGTATGCGAATTTTCTTGGCTGGCAGCACCCGGCCCAATTTCCCGATGGCTCATTCTCGCATACCGGATTTACCGGCACCTACGTCTTCGGCGATCCGCGCGACCATTTGTCCATCGTTCTCCTGACGAACAAGCAGGGGCAGGGAACCGACGCGAAGGGACAATTTCCGAATCTCGGTCCGCTTCAGACGGCGGTAGTCAAAGCGATAATCGATGGCGTGGCAGCAGACGCCCGCAAGCAATGACGTTGCATCCCTCACCGACGCCAGGTAGTTATCAGGGGCCCAAGACGCGAATCTCTCGGGCCTTTGCATTTCCAGCGGCGAACTCGAGCAGAGTTTCCGCTTCTTCTTCAATCGATGCAAGCTCGGTCTTGTTCAGACGGCGAAACGTTTCAATCGAGAGAGTCGCCTTTTTGTCATTGGCATCGATCTTCCATTTCCCCTCTACAAAGCCATCGACGAGCACGGTCGGCTGAATCATTCCGTTGTTTGGATAGACGAGAGACTTGTATGCATCAGCGACGATTCTTCTCCGGTCCTTATAGGCAAGCAGCACGTTATCGAACTCCGGTAGAAATCGAACGGGCGCTTTGGTAGAAGAGCTCGGTCGTGGTGCGTCGGGTATATCGAAGAGCTCACGGTCTCTGTCGTCATGAAAAGTGGAGAGCGACGGACGAAGCTCCTCGAACACAGGCGCGAGCCGACTCAGTCCCGACCATGATTGCGCGTCAATGATTGTTGCCGGGCCAAACGCAGCGAGATAGCGAACCACAAGCGTGGCCACCGACGACTCTTTGTTGAGTGGTTGACCGAGCCAATGCTCCGCGGAACTATGGCTTGCCTGGCTTGTCTCGCCCCAGATTCCGCGCGGCGTTACCTGTACGAGCGCAACGCGCGTACGAATCGCATGCGCCATTGCCTCGCCATGACGATCTGGCCATTTCCCGTTGAGTTGGCGACTGAGCTCGCTGAACGTTGCCGGTCGTTCCTCGACGAACATTCGTCCTGCCGCCTCGATTTCGGCGTGGTCATCTACTGCCAGGAACTTCGAGAAAACTCCCATGAACCCGCGCTCGATCACCGGCTGCACGACGGGCCGCAACGCCAGGCAGTCAGCAGCGGACACGAGGTGAATTGTCGACCTCATCATCGCGAGTCGAACAACCTTTCGTGCCCGGTAGAGATCGGCGAGATCAGACTGGTCGAATTCCACAAGCCGGCTCCAAAGACCGACGTAGGGCGAGTTTGGCAGCTGCGACTGCATTCCAACGAGATGCTCGACTGCTTTGAGAGCAGAGATTTTTTTCCGGCGAAGGAGCATCTGCCGCGCGAGGAGCGCCCTGTTCAACGCTCGGGTTGAGAGTCTTTTCATTGGCAGTAATGTTACTATCGAATTCTGCATTGAGCCGCTTCCGCTACCTCTCCATCTGCTCTGCGTCCAAAGGAGTTGTAGTTTCATGAATTGAACTCTGACTACTTGAGGCACGGATGAGCGGAAAGGTCGTTGTAATTACTGGAGCGAGTGGCGGCATCGGCGCGGCGGTCGCCGAGCTGGTCGCGTCTCGCGGCGATTCGGTTGTCCTCGTCGCAAGGCGGGAGGCCGCGTTGCAGGAGGTATCGGCGAGATGCGGCGCCAACGCCTTGCCGGTCGTCGCCGATATGAGTCGGCGCGATGACGTTCAACGCGTCGTTCGCGAGTCACTTGCGCGGTTCGGCCACGTGGATGTCTGGGTGAACAACGTGGGGCAGGGTATCACTCGTGTTCCGTCCCAGCTAACCGATGACGACATCGACGACGTCATTCGCATCAACATCAAGTCCGCCGTTTACGGCATGCAGGAAATTCTTCCTCACTTCAAGGAACGCGGCACCGGACATGTGATCAACATTTCCTCGATGCTCGGTCGAATTCCGTTTGCTGTGATTCGGTCTGCCTACAACGGAGCGAAACATTTCCTGAACGCGATAACCGCAAACTTTCGGACGGAAGTTCAGGAGACGCATCCGGGTATTCAGTTCACCATCGTCTCTCCGGGCGTCGTTCGCACCGAATTCGGCAAGAACGCCCTGCACGGAGGTCCGGACTCTCGTGCGCTTCCGCAATCCCAGAGTGCCGAGGAAGTGGCGGTCGTCATCGCGGATGTCATGGTGTCACGGTTGCCGGACGTCTACACTCGGCAAGGTGCGCACGATCGTGTGGTGGAGTACTACAACGTCGTCGGCGTCGATCCCTAGGACGAGCGCCATCTGTTGCCTGTAGGCCCACGTTCCCCTATGTTCTCCCGCTCATTGGCCGCTTCGAACACGAAGTCTCTTCTATCCTCAGGAGGCACGATGTCGCGCGCTGCACTGCTTTTGGTCATTCCAGTTCTGATCGGCTGCTCGACGAAGGAAGAGCCCGCCGCCGATACTACCGCCGCAATGGCACCCGCCGCTCCTGCGCCGGCCGCAATGAACGTCGCCGGCAAATGGAACATGCGCGTCATGCCCGAGGGCAAGGACACTACCCTTGTCGCCTACACTCTCGAGGCCACGAACGACAAGACAGGATGGAAGCTCACGTTCCCAAATCGTCCGGCGATGGACGTTCAGGTGCTGTCGATGGACGCTGACAGCATCGTTACGGAAAACGGGCCGTATTCGAGCGCGTTACGGAAAAACGTAATGGTCACCACTCACAGCAGCATGCACATGGATGGCGACAAGCTCGTCGGAACTACGATCGCACGCTACAACACCAAGGCTGCGGATTCCTTGGTCCACCTGCGTATGGAAGGAACCAAGTCGCAGTAGCTAGTCCGCGGTTCGATCGTGCGCGAGTTCGCCTTCGACGTGCTCGCGCGGGATCGACCTGCCCACGACAATCGTAATGTTGTCTTCGCCGCC
>JBDUEH010000004.1:0-18394 GCA_040002555.1 Gemmatimonadales bacterium
GGAAAGTGTGTGTACGTTTATAGCGTACCGTGGGTTCGAATCCCACCCCGTCCGTGATTTGTTGTTGTGAGTTTAGTGGCAGGTTCCCGTTCCCGAGTCAGTGAATATGCCCCCTGAGACAGGAACGAACTGCCAGGTATAGGAACCCGGAGCTAGCGTCAGCTTGAGAACTCCGTACGTGGTTCCGTTGAAGACCTCGCTGTTGGCCTTGACGGTTCCCAGTGAGTAGTGGCTGCGCCCGCCGGTCCCGACCACGAACTCTCTGATTCCAAGCGCAGCATCGGCGACGCCCGCGGGAGTTTGCGGCGCAAACCGCTCGTAGTCGTGGTCGTGACCGCTAAGGATTACGTCAGCGTTTGCATCGTAAAGCGCCTGCCACAACGGCTGAAGAGTCGGATCGCTGCCATGCTCGAGACCTGAGCTGAACCGGGGATGGTGCCAGTATGCAAGTGTGCACGACTTTGTGCTCGCGGCGAGATCTGCGCGCAACCACTGTTCCTGCGTTGAACCGGTTCCATTGGCCAGGTTGCTGTTGAGCGCAATGATGTGCCACTCACCGATATCATAGCTGTAGTATCCCGTTGAGGGATCGCCGGCAGCGGAGCCGAAGTATCCGTAGTAGCCCGCGGCGCCAGCGGTTCCGTAGTCGTGATTTCCCGGCGCCGGTCGTGTCCTCGCCTTGTGACGTCCCCAGCTTGGATCGTAGCAACCGCTAAACTCGGCGACCGAACCGGTTTCGTATGCGTTGTCGCCGAGTGTGAAGACGGTGCCGCTGATCCCGTCAAGAAGAGTGGCGGTCGCCTCATCACCGGTCGAGGAGCAGGACGCGATGTCTCCGGCGCCGACAAACACCACGCTTCCAGGCGGCACTGTCGTTGTGACGGTGATCGCAGACGTTCCTGTTTTTCCACCAGCCGATGCTGACACTGTTGCAGTTCCTGGTGCGGCTCCAGTCACGAGTCCCGTCTGAGATACTGTCGCGACGGAACTATTCGAGGTGGTCCAAACGAAAGACGTCGCCGTGGCAGGCGACGTTGTCGCGGTCAACTGAACGCTGGCTCCAACCGCAACCGACGCGCTGGATGGTGCGATCTTCACCGATTTAATCTTCGGACCGCCCTTTGGACCACCCTGTTGTTGGGCGGCGGAGATCGTCAGCTCGTCGGCCTTGGATGGAGAGCTTAGCGGCTCGGTGCACATGCTTGCGACGACTACTACAGAGGACAGTGCGAGTGCAGCGATTATGGTTGTGATGCGCATCAAAATTCTCCAGTTGGACGTGCTGAAACTCAATTAACACTGGCAGAGAGGTTTGTAACAGCGTTACCGGCCCAGCCATTTTGCGATTACGGCGGCTACCGCTGCAACGATGAGAAGCGCGGCGACAGAAACCGCGATCTTCGCCGTCTGCGAAAGCGTCCGGGCTTTCCCCGCCTGAACCGACGAACCGGTCGGGCGGGGCGCGGTCTGCGGCTCCGTCCCGATTCCGCCGCCTTTCTTCTCCGATTGAACATCGTAGACGTCAGTGAAGCTCTTCTTCGGCTGAGCGAGCATCTCGTTTTGCGCTTCAGGTGTATCGGCCGGTGTCTGTACAGTTTCGTTGGATCCGGCAGCCGGAGCAAGGAGCATCGCATCAGCAAATGCGTCGACCGTGTGCCATCGATCAACCGCCTTTCGTGCCATCGCCTTGTCGATCGCATTCGATACGGATTCCGGAACGTCGTCGCGAATCGAGTTGAGGGGCTTTGGCGTTTTTGAAAAACGCGCCGCCATCAGCATCTGAGGCGATCCGGCAGTGAACGGCGGAGAGCCCGCGAGCATCTCGTAGACGACGCACGCGAACGAATAAATGTCACTCCGGAGATCGAGATCCTGGTCCGCCATCACCTGTTCAGGACTCATGTAGGCTGGAGTTCCCAGCGTAACGCCCGTTCGCGTGAGGCGATCGCCGGTGGAATCAGCGATTGCGCGGGCGACTCCGAAGTCAAGCACGTAAACCTTGTCGCCGGACAGCAAGATGTTCTCAGGCTTGATGTCGCGATGCACGATGCTGCGCTCATGCGCGTAGCTCATTGGACCGGCAATCGCCGCTGTAATTCTGCGGACTTCGTCAAGGGGAAGCCGGGGCTGGCTTGTCAGCCGATCGCGCAGTGACTCGCCATCGATGAAATTCATCGAATAGTATGGAAGTCCTCTGCTGGTCGTCCCGCTCTCGAGCACCTTCGGAATGCGAGGGTGATCGAGCTCGGATGAAAACGCTATCTCTCGGGAAAAACGCTCGCGTGTGACAACGCTGCCGACTTCCGGCCGCAGAACCTTGACGGCCGCCCGCGTTTCGTCACGGATGTCGACGCATAGATAGACGGTTGCCATTCCGCCGTGGCCCAACTCTCGTTCGATGCGATAATGCTCGCCGAGCATTTCGTCTGGACCGTCGGGGGGAGTCTGAGGCACGCCTAACAGTGAGGAGGATCGGACTTAACGGGCCAGCTTTCGGCCATCATGAGTTGCATATTACGAGGCCTGCGGCGGCACCCGCAACCTCGATTGCGGGATTGGGAACTTGTGTTTCGTCAGGGCTCGACGATGCCGTTCCGAATGGCGTACCGAACGAGGTCGCTGACCGACCGCAATCTCAGCTTGCGCATGATGTTGGTCCGGTGGGACTCAACTGTTTTCACGCTGATTCCCAGCGTGGCCGCGACTTCCTTGCTACTGCGGGATTCGGCGACGAGCTGGATGATCTGACGCTCGCGCGGAGTGGTCGGGACTTTTGGCACCTCGATCTCGCCGCTATCACCTCGCAGATAACTGTCCAACGCGAATTCGGTGACGGCGTTAGTCACGAACGGCTTGTGTTGGCGGACACTCTCGATCGCCTCTACGAGACTGTGATCTGCATCGGACTTCAGGACGTAGCCTTTCGCACCACTTCGCAGCACCTGGCGCACGAGCTCTTCGGAATGGTGCATCGTAAGCACGAGCACCTCCGTGTTCGGAGACGCCTTGAGGATTTGAGGTGTTGCCTCTAGTCCGTTTAATCCGGGGAGACTCACGTCGAGCACGACAAGGTCGGGCTTGAGCTCAGCTACCTTCTCGATTGCTTCACGGCCGTTGTCTGCCTCACCGCAAACTTCCCAGCCGTCCTGGCTTTCGAGAAGCGCGCGGACGCCGCGACGGACTACGGAGTGATCGTCAACGATGAGAATGCGAAAGGCCGTCATGTATCAGCGCGGGTCAAGGGAATCCGAACTCTCACCAGGGTGCCCGATGAACTCGATTCGATCGCAAGTACACCTCCAATCTGTTCGACACGTTCGTGCATCCCTGGAATACCAACACCAAGCGACTGTCGGTCTAGTCTGTCGGAATTACCACCTGGCGATGGAAGTCCACGTCCCCAATCCTCGACCTCGAGCGTAACCGACTGGTCGTTGCGGCGAAGTCTAATCGCCGCTCTGGGACTCTGCGAATGACGATGAATGTTGTTGAGACTTTCCTGAACTATCCTGAATAAAGTGGTTTCGATGTCGCGCGAAAGGCGCTCGAAGTCGTCGGCCACCACGAGCTCCAGCGCGAGGCCGCTTCGTTGAGCAAACCCTGTCGTAAACCATCGCAACGCCGATGTGAGTCCGACATCATCAAGAAACGGCGGATGAAGTAGATACGAAAGGGTTCGGACATCGCGCATGGTCTGATCAGCTAGCGCCGCACTTTCAGATACGATTGACATGAGGCGAGGATCCAGAGTCAACGCGTCTCTTTCGAGCGCGGACAAGTTCAGCTTAAGGGCGGCAAGGTCCTGTGCCGTCGTTTCGTGAAGCTCACGAGCAATGCGTCGCCGCTCGTCGTCCTGAACTCTCATCAGTCGGCCTGCAAGAGCGCGGACGTGATTGAGTGACGAGTTCAGCTGTTCTTCGTCGCGCTTTTGAACTGTCATGTCAACGACCGTCCCGAAGTATTCGATGATCGGTCCGGATTTTGGAACGACGGGGTGAGCGAGGTAGTGAATGTACTTCATCGATCCATCCGGCAGGATCAGCCGATAGTCTCCTTCGACGTCGCCCGAAACGGCGATTGCATCGCTCAGTGACGACTCCACACGCCGAGCATCCTCAGGATGAATTCTCGTTAGCGCTTCGGTGAGAGTTGGCGGGCCTTCGGCCGGGTCGAAACCGCAAATCCGAAACATCTCCTGCGACCAGTACTGAGTGTCTGATTTGATATTCCACGCCCAGCTGCCTGTGTGACTGATTCGCTCTCCCTCGGCCAGGTAGGCCTCGCTTCGGCGGAGCTCGTCTTCGGCCTTTCGGCGCATCGTGATGTTGTATCCCGTCACCAGCGCGCGGGTCTGACCACCCAGCTCGATCGTATCGAGAAACATCAACAACTGGAGAGCGGTGCCGGTGCGAGTTCTCACGTTTACTTCGACTCCGCGAACCGAGCCCTCCTCCTGGAGGATCTGTCGCAACCGCGGGGCATCATCGGGGTTGTCGAATAGACCAATGTCTGCGGCGGTTTTTCCGACTACTTCATCACGATCATATTCAAAGGTTCGAAGGAACGTTTCATTGACGTCGATGAACGCCCCGCCGGGAAACGTCGTGAGGCTCGCCGGCACCGGATTAGCGTGGAAGACTTTTGAAAACCAATCTTCGTCCCGTCGCTCGGCCGCCGGATTGGTTGGCGGACCCGCGGTCCGGTCGTCCAGCTCAGGCCACTCGCCAGGATCGGTCAACTCTGTTGGACTGGTGACCTGCCCGGCCGCAGTTGGAAGCCAAGCCCGTCAAACCACCCCGCCGCGATTACAGCCGGCCAGAAGAAAATGCACACCGATCGCTGCTCGATACTCGGCAGCATCAGAGTCATGACAGTTGCAAACGCGGTTTGAGTCATTTCCGGCCGATTCGAGGCATCAGGACCGTTGCGCAGGGCCGCGCGAGGGTTGTAGGAAAATGTATCGGTCGTCTCAATATGGGAAAGGGAAGACGCGATCGCGCAGGGAGTGGCCGCTGTGGATAATTTGTCGGAAGTGAAACGCGATCACATGCCGACGGACATGAAACAGAACCGAGCAAAACGACGATCATCGGAAGCGCGGGTCATACGGGCGGCGCAGCTGGGAATGGTCGTGAACGCCGCTTTGGCAATCGTGAAACTCATCGCGGGCATTGTAGGCAACACTTATGCTCTCGTCGCGGACGCGGTCGAATCAACCGCAGACATTTTCGGTTCGCTCATTGTGTGGGGCGGATTGCGCGTCGCCAGCCGTGATCCGGACGAGGAGTACCCGTTTGGGTACGGCAAAGCGGAATCCGTAGCGGCGGTAGTTGTCGCGATGATGGTTTCGACCGCGGCCATCGGAATCGCGTTCGAGGCAGTTCACGAGATTCGCATTCCCCACAAGACTCCGGCTCCATGGACGCTGATCGTCCTCGTGGCTGTTCTCATCGTGAAGTTTGCGATGTACCGCAGAACGGCGGCCATCGGCGACGAGGCAGGGAGCACTGCCGGCAAGGCGGATGCGTGGCACCATGCGAGTGACGCAGTCACATCGGCGGCCGCGTTCATCGGAATCTCAGTGGCGGTCTGGGGCGGACCGGGATGGGAGCAGGCCGACGACTGGGCGGCACTGTTTGCATCGGCCATCATCTTCTACAACGGATTGCTGCTCGCGCGTCCAGCTCTTGGCGACCTGATGGACAAGATGCCCGGCAATGAGATCATCGAACCGGTGCGCGAGGCAGCGCGATCGGTCCCGGGGGTGCTCGACGTTGAAAAGCTTTCGCTGCGCAAGGCAGGACTGGTCTACTACGCTGACATGCACGTGCAGGCGAATGCAGCGATGTCATTGCACGACGCGCACGAGTTGAGTGGCGCCGTGAAGAGTGCGATCACAAGAAAAGTGCCGCGTGTCGCCGGAGTTCTAATTCACATGGAGCCTTACGAAGAAGAGGCTGCGCGAAAAAGAACGCCGGTTCCTACGCCGACTTGAGCGCCTGTCCTACCTGAGTCAGTGATTGACGCGCATCTCCAAAGAGCATGCGCGTTTTTTCGTGATGGAACAGTGCGTTTTCGATGCCGGCGAATCCGTGTCCCATACTTCGCTTCAGCACGATGATGTTGCGCGCCTTGTCCACGTCAAGAATCGGCATTCCGAAAATCGGGCTCGACGGGTCGTCGCGTGCCGCAGGGTTAACGACGTCGTTCGCACCAACGACGAGCACAACATCGGTCTGCGCGAACTCGCCGTTGACCTGTTCCATCTCGAGCAGCTGATCGTAAGGAACGTTCGCCTCCGCAAGCAGGACGTTCATGTGGCCCGGCATGCGGCCGGCGACAGGATGGATCGCGTATTTGACATCAACACCTCGCTTCTCCAGGTCGGTAGCGAGTTCGCGCACCGTGTGTTGGGCCTCCGCAACCGCGAGGCCGTATCCGGGAACGATCACGACGGTTCGCGCGTATGCGAGAGCTATCGCGACGTCTTCTGCAGTGGTCTGTTTTATCGATCGAGGTGTGTTGTCGACGCCCGCGACTCCGGCGGCTGCGCCCGATCCAAACGCGCCGAACAGGACGTTACCCACTGAGCGGTTCATCGCGGTGCTCATCAGCAGCGTTAGAAGTGTCCCTGATGCTCCGACCAGCACGCCGGCGACGACGAGCATCTGATTGTGCAGAACGAATCCGGTCAGAGCGGCCGCGAGTCCCGTCAACGAGTTGAGAATCGAGATCACGACAGGCATGTCGCCACCCCCGATCGGCAGAACGAACATCGCACCGAGAATCAGCGCTACCGCGAACAGTGCCCAGAGTCCCGCAGCTCCAACGCGGCCAGTTACCACCGCCACTCCAATTGCAGCGACACTGAGAAGCAGAAGGGCGTTGATCGCTCGCTGGAGCGGAAACTGAAGCGGCTTGCTAGACAGAATTTCCTGAAGCTTTCCGTACGCGACCAGACTACCAGTGAACGAGACGGCGCCGATGAACGTCCCAAGGACGATCGACGTAGTTTCTCCGGCGCCAGCTCCGGCGGAAGCCGCGAGGCGCAGGTATTCGGCGACCGATACCAGAGCTGCAGTGGCACCACCCATACCATTGAACAGCGCGACCATCTGGGGCATCGCAGTCATCTGAACGGTGCGCGCGAAGTACGTTCCGATGGCGGCGCCGAGGATCATGCCTCCGGCAATCATCCAGAATGACATGATCTGGCGGTCGAGGAGCGTTGCAGCCAGTGCGAGAAACATTCCGGCTGCCGCCAGCTGATTCCCCGAGCGCGCTGATGCCGGTGAGCTCAGGCGTTTGAGCCCGAATATGAAAAGCACTGCGGCAACGATGTATGCAATCGCGATGAACGACTCGCGCGAATCAAGCATCCTTGACGTCCTTCTCGCGCTTCTTGAACATCTCGAGCATTCGATCGGTAACGACGAATCCTCCGAAGACGTTCGCCGCACCGAATACAACCGCAACGAAGCCGAGGCCGCGGAGCAGAGGCGTGTTGGCTGCTCCGGCGACGAGCATTGCACCGAGCACGACGATTCCGTGAATCGCGTTCGTTGCCGACATCAGTGGCGTGTGAAGAACCGACGGAACTCTGGAGATAACTTCGAACCCGACGAAGATCGCCAGAATGAAAACGTAGATACCGAGGATCAGCTCATTGGTCATGATTGTTTTTCGGATAGACGCTGCAACACGGCGGCGTTCCGAACTTCGCCAGCGGTGGTGACGCAGACAGCGCTCGTTATGTCGTCGTTAAGGTCGAGATTCAGCGCGCCGTCTTTTGTGAGATGAGTCACTAGAGCGGCGACGTTTTTCGAGTACATGTGGCTGGCGTGATACGCCAGGTCGCTCGAGATGTGGAGCGGTGCGATGATCGTCACGCCGTGTTGGACGACTGATTCTCCGGGAACAGTCAGCTCGCAGTTCCCACCTTGCTCGCCGGCAAGATCTACGATGACAGAACCGGGCTTCATTACTGCGACGGTTTCCGCGGTAACCAGAAGCGGAGCTTTTTTTCCAGGCACCAGTGCGGTGGTGATAATCACGTCCGCGAGTTTCGCACGCTCGTGAATCAGTGCCTTTTCCTGAGCTATGTGATCTTCAGATAATTCTCTCGCATAACCGCCGGCGTCCTGCGCGTCGTGGTTGTCAACTGGCAGCTCGACGAACGTTGCGCCGAGGCTTTGAACCTGTTCCTTCACAACGGGGCGAGTGTCGAACGCCTCGACCACCGCGCCAATTCGTCTTGCCGTAGCGATTGCCTGAAGTCCGGCGACGCCCGCTCCGATCACAAGCACTCGCGCCGGCTTGACCGTTCCAGCCGCGGTCATGAGCATCGGAAAAAATCGTGGCAGCGCGTTCGCGGCCATGAGAACGGCCTTGTAGCCGGCAACAGTGCTTTGAGATGAGAGCGCGTCCATCATCTGTGCACGCGTGGTTCTCGGAACAAGCTCCATCGTGCACGCGGTAATCTGCCTTTCGGCCAGCGAGGCAAAGATCCCCGGGTCGCCTGAAGGCTGAAGCAGTCCGATCAGGACCGCGTTCGGCTCGATCATGAAGAGCTCGTCTCCGTCCCCTGACGCAGACGGCCGCTGAACCTTTAGCAGCATCTGCGAGCCGGAATAGAGCGACCTCGCATCCGATTCTATGGTTGCGCCGGCCGCCGCATACGCATCGTCGGGGAATCCGGCTCTCGTGCCAGCACCGGCCTGGACCGCGACCGTGTGGCCGATTTTCAATAGCTGGGGAACTACGTCGGGGACGAGCGCAACTCTCGTTTCGCCCGGTACGATTTCAAATGGAACTGCTACGCGCATACCGCCTCTCGAATTTCGTTCATCTGCACTCAAGCGATAAAAAAATACTTCGAGCGGTGTTTCCATGCTTTGGCGACATGAGAGGAGGTACAGGTTGCGTGCCAGAACAAAGCGGCCAACGAGCAAAATCTTTTCAAGGGGTCCACCATGCGAAATAAGGGCTTTACGCTGATCGAGCTTCTGATCGTGATCGTAATCATCGGCATCCTCGCCGCGATCGCGATTCCAAAGTTTGCCAACACCAAGGAGAAGGCCTACGTCGCGTCGATGAAAGCCGACCTGAGAAACCTCGCGACGTACGAGGAAACGTTTGCCGCCGACAGTGCGGTCTACTTCGCGGGAACGGCAACCGGCGCGACTGCACTCCAGGGCTTCCTTGCGTCGCAGAATGTGACCGTGACCGCAACGGCCGCGGCCGGCCCGCCGGCTAGCTGGACCGCGCAGGCTACTCATACTCAGACGACAAAAACCTGTTCGTCGTCCGTTACTGGGGTCATCTCGTGTACTTGAGTTCTTAACGGCTTTAGACAGGCAGTTGTCGGTCTTTCTTCGGCATGAATCTCCAGAAAAAGACAAATTTTTTCTGTTGCGGTTGGAAATCGCAGCGTTATACTGAGCGGTCCGCCTCTCCGGCCCGCATTGCAGGTCCGGTGTGACCTTTCCGGATCTTATCAGTCCCTAATGTCGAACAGTCTTATTCCGGCCAGGTGCAGCCGGCTGGAACCGATTTTCCGGCAAACCCGTCGAAAGACGGCGACGCAAAGCCACGAGGCTAAAGCGGGATATGACGTCCGCAATGCTCGTCGGGCTACCGAGGAGGCCTGACATGAACACTCTCGGTCGACGTACAAGCGCCGCTCTCATTTCAATCTCGGCCCTCGGGTTCGCGGGCGTCGCGTCAGCGCAGGTGGTCGTCAAGCCGGACATTGCGGCTCTTGCCCGCCTGCCGATGGTAGATAGCTCCAGCCTTCGTTCCGTGATCGCAAATCTCGCGGGGCAAAGTGGAAAGCTGCTGGCGCGTTTTGTCGCCCCTCCGCACTCGATGGCGATTCCTATTCTTTCCGGGAATCTCACCTATACAATGAAGGCCGTCCCGGCGGTTCAGGAAGTCGCCGGCGCAAGCGTACTCGGCCAGTTCTCCCTGATCACGATGCGGTCGTTCGGAGAAAAGATTGCCGGTTCTGTTGGATCCTACCGTGTGGGCTTCTGGCCCGAGGAAAAGGGCCGTGTGGTCAAGTCTGACGCGTACGAAAATCCGGAAGGCTTCATCGAAGTGACACCGGCCAACCAGGACACCCGGATTTCGGAACACTTTAGACTTCGTGACTTTCTCACTCACGATCAGCACGACGTCTGGCCGAAATACCTCGTTCTCCGCGAGCCACTCATCGACAAGCTCGAACTCGTAATCTCCGATCTCGAGAGCCGTGGAATACGAGCCAGAAATGTGGAAGTGCTCTCGGGCTTCCGAACACCCGACTACAATCAGGCCCTCGGCGACGAAAGCGGCCGCTCCCGCGACAGCCGTCACCAGTTCGGCGATGCCGCCGACATTGTCATCGATAGCAATGGCGACGGACGGATGGACGATCTGAACCACGACGGCCGAATCGATTTCCGCGATGCGCGGGTTGTCCTCGCTGCAGTCGAACGTGTCGAGGCGAGATATCCAGATCTGGTCGGCGGAGTTGGGCTATACCACTCCAATGGGTCGCATGGACCGTTTGCTCACATCGACGTTCGCGGTAGCCGGGCGCGCTGGATTTACGCTCCGCGCCGTGCGAGCTCACGCCGACACGTGAAGAGTTCAAAGGTAAAGCGATTGGCATCGCATTCAACGCATAAGAAGAAATAGTCCCGCTGATTCACTTTTGCAGAAACGCTCCGCTGGTCGCTGGGCGTTTTTTTGTTTATTGGACACAGAGACCACAGAGACCAGAGAAGACAGCCATAAACGATCGTTCGCGGCGCGCGCGCATGGCGGACTTCAAGCTGCATGGTTTGGGGTAAACTACGGGAAATCCGCTCGGTTTCCCGACCGTCGCTCCGTTGTTTAACCCAATACAAACACGTTCGGCTGAGTGAACCTCTGAGAGCAAAAGACCACAGAGTCTGATCCTCTGTGGTCTCTGAGGTCTCTGTCTCCATAAATGGAGGAATCGGCCCCATGTTTCTCACTACGCCTGCCGCGCCGTGATTGTCCTGAGTGCAACCGATTTCATTGGTATGGTGTCAAACCATGCGTCCGGATAACCACCCTTCAAGGGATCGATCCAAATGATCAGAAAATTCCTCAACCGGCTCTTGGTCGGCATCATCGTCGCATCGATCTGGGCAGCTGCCCCGACAATCGTACAGGCACAGAAGTCAGCCGACAAAGCGACGGACAAGTCGACGACGGTTTCCAAAACCGACCCAGTGATCGCTGCAGGCGACTCGGTATCGATCGCAGACGTACAGCGCGCCGCAGAAGATCTCGCGATGGCAGTGCAGGCTGCGGTAAGGAAAGCGACCGAAGATCCGGCGTTGAAGGTAGCTGCGCTCAAGGTCGCGACAAACGCGGTGAACGCGGCTCAAGTCGTTGTCACTCAGCAGGCTGCAACACTTCAGGTCATGCTCGACTCGCTGGCAAAGGAGATCGCAATGGCTACTGAGAAGCAGGCAAAAACGAAAAGTCACTAGCGTTATCATCCGCGCCGCCTATTTTCGGCGCGGATGAATGAATTTCGCGACAACGTCGTTGTAATAACCGGCGCTTCTGCCGGAATCGGGTTCGAGCTCGCGCGCCAACTGTCCGCTCTTGGCGCGAATCTCGTCCTCGCCGCGCGCGAGCCGACGGCTCTCGAGCTCGCCGCGGTTACATGCCGGGCCCTTGGCGCTCGGGTGCTTGCCGTCCAAACGGACGTCGGCGACTTTGACCAGTGCCGCCGGCTGATCGAGACCGCGGTGGAAACGTTCGGCCGAATCGACACGCTCATCAACAACGCCGGCATCAGCATGCATGCACGGTTCGACGAGCTCAGCGACATTCACGCTGTCGATCGGATCACCCGAATCAATTATTTCGGAAGCGTCTACTGTACCTGGTATGCGCTGCCGCACCTTAAGCGCTCGCATGGGCGAATCGTTGGGGTGTCCAGCATTACAGGCAAGACGGGTGTTCCGACGCGCACACTCTATTCTGGAACCAAACACGCGATGGCCGGGTTCTTCGATTCGCTGCGAATCGAGCTGAAAGATTCGGGCGTCTCTGTCACGATGATCTACCCCGCGTTCGTTGCAACTGATATTGCCGAACGCGCGCTCGGTCCCGATGGTCAGCCGCTTGGCAGCAGGCCAGTTCAGAAGAGCAAGGTGATGCAGGTCGATGACTGTGCCCGGCGAATAATCGAAGCGGCCGCCGGCCGCGTGCGTGAAGTTGTAATGACCAGGCGTGCAAAGCTTGGTATGATTCTCAAGATACTGTCGCCCGACCGCGTTGACCGGATAGCTGAACGTACCATTGCGCGCGGCCGTTGATTCAGCTTTCGCCCCCAAAATATTCTCAGGAGACATTCACGATGTTACGACCACTGTCGCTTTTGTTCGCAGCTATGACCGTCGCGGCGTGTAGCGCCCCGAAGGCGTCATCCACCGCCGCCGATACAACCATTTTAAGCAACCCGGTCGCAAAGGGCGATCCTGACAAGAACGTCGTCGGCGGATCTATTCCAGCCGGCTACATCGCGCGAACCGACCGGGAAGGGACGCCGATCAGCGGTGCGAAATACACACCGTCGGGCGACGGATGGGAACTGACCACCGGCCCCGCACACATCCTCTACTCTTCCAAAGATCTCGGAAACGGGAACTACACTGCATCTGTCACCTTCGAGCAGCTCGAAGCGCCCGCGCATCCCGAAGCGTATGGAATTTTCATTGGCGGAATGCATCTGGACGCACCGAATATCGCTTACACCTACTTCGAGGTTCGCAGCACCGGCGAGCTGCTGGTCAAGCTGCGTGATGGAGTGTCCACCCGCGACGTCGTTGCGTGGACGGCGTCACCCGATGTGCCGAAGCAGGATGCATCGGGAAAGGCGACTTACACACTTTCGGCTACTGTTACGAATGACGCGATCAAGTTTTCGGTGAACGGGAAACAGGTCGCATCGGTCAGCAAGGTTGGTTTGCCAACCGACGGCGTCGTCGGTATCAGGGTAAATCACAATCTTCATGTGAAGGTCTCTCCGGTCACGATCAAAGCACCATAATGCGAAAGGCTCTTGCCGCAGTTCTGCTCGCCGGACTCTTACTGATCGGTTTCAAGGCTGTCGGCCCCATTCCCCCATTGGGCCCGCTCCTCGACCCGGCCAACGGTGTTTGGGCGCAGGCTGCGGCGACGACCTTTCCGACTCTCCAACAAGTCTCGATGCCCGGATTGAGCAAGAAGGTTCAGGTGGTGTTCGACGATCGCGGCGTGCCTCACGTTTTCGCCGACAACGAGCAGGACGCGTATCGCGCTCTCGGCTACATCGAGGCGCGTGACCGGCTGTTTCAGATGGAAGCCCAGACTCGCGCGACTGCCGGACGCCTGACTGAGTGGGCCGGACCGAAACTACTCGATTCCGATCGATCCAATCGCGAGCTGGGTCTCGTTTGGGCTGCTGAGAAAAAATTCGCATCGTACGACAAGAACTCGATCGGCTACAGGGCGATCGAAGCGTACGCGGGTGGCGTCAATTCCTACATTTCGCAGATGCGGCCGCGAGACATGCCGGTTGAGTATCGCCTGTTGAACGCAGTGCCGATGCAATGGAAGCCAGTCTACTCGCTCTACTTCCTGTCCCGCATGTCCCTGAATCTGGGGTTCAACGACGCTACAGTTCGCCGCTTGAAAGCTCAATCGATGGTTGGAAAGGCAGCGGCAGACGCGTTGTTCCCGGTGAACAGTCCGATCCAGCAGCCGATTCAACCGCTGAGCACTTCCGAGCCGCGTTTTGATTTTGCGGTGGTACCCGCTCCAGCTAGTCCAGACTCGAGCGTCCTTGCCGAAGCGCGAGCCCGCGAGGCGCTCAGCACGACTTTGGCTTTCAGGAAACCGACCGAAACCGCTGACGCGATCGGCAGCAACAACTGGGCTGTATCACCAAAGAGAGCGGCAGCAGGACATGCTCTGCTCGCAGGCGACCCACACCTCGATTTGTCTCTTCCATCTGTCTGGTACGAAATGCACATCGTCGTTTCAGGAAAACTCGACGTCGCCGGCGTCGGATTTCCTGGTGTTCCCGGAGTCGTGATCGGATTCAATAGAGATGTCGCATGGACCTTCACGAATACCGGCTCCGACGTCAACGACTACTACGAGGAAACCGTTGACAAAGATGTCAATCCATCGATGTACAAGCTCGACGGACAATGGAAACCGCTCGAGCAACGCATCGAGGAATACAAGGACGCTAAAGGCGTCGTCATTGCGACCGACACAATTCGCTTTACCCATCGTGGACCAATGCGTCGGCAGCTCGGGCACTGGCTGTCAATGCGATGGACGGTCTACGACAAATCGCACGAGCCCGACAATTTCCTGAATCTTGGCTTCGCAAAGAATTCGACCGAGTGGCTCGCTGACATGGCCGACTATGTTGTGCCGACACAGAACGGCCTTGTCGCGGACCGCTCCGGCAACATCGCTATTCGCTCGTCCGGGAAATATCCGATTCGGCCCGGCGATGGACGTGGCGATGTAATTCGTGATGGATCGACGACGGCAAGCGACTGGATCGGACAGCTTTCGGTGGACAAGTATCCGTTCTCGATGAATCCTGCCCAGGGATTTCTCGCATCTGCGAACCAGCAACCGGTTGATCCGAAAGTGAATCCGGCGTACTTGGGCTCTGACTGGTATTCACCCTGGCGCGCAATGCACATCAATGCGCTGCTCCGTGCGGACTCCGCGGTTACGCCCGATGACATGCGCAAATTCCAGACTGACCCGGGCAGTTCGCGCGCCGAGGTATTCGTGCCGTTTTTCTTGCACGCTGCCGCGAGCATCGACAGTGCAGGGAAATCCGACGGAGAGCTGCGCACTGCAGCGGACTTGCTCCGGAATTGGGATCGCCGATACGTACGCGACAACAGGCGCGCGATTCTATTCGAAGCCGCGATGACTGAGCTGGCCACGCGCACCTGGGACGAGCTTCGCGACAAAAAGAAAACCCCGTCCGCCTCCGACAGGCAGAATTACCCCGAAGCGCAGATCATGGTTGAGTTAATGCGCGAGCCAACGAGCGAGTGGTGGGATGATCACTCGACAGTCCAGCGCGAGAATCGCGACGACATTCTCTCGGCAAGTCTTCGCGCCGCTTACGTCAAGCTCCTCAGGGAGGTCGGAGACCCGGCCGGTGATAAGTGGCTTTGGTCAAACACTCGTCGCGCGAATATTTATCATCTTCTAAGAATCCCGGCTTTTTCCGCGTTGGAGGTGCCGGTGCAGGGAGGTCCCAGCACGCTCAGCCCGTCGTCGGGTTCGGGTACCCAGGGTCCGAGCTGGAGAATGGTCGTGGAGCTTGGCCCTGAAGTGCGAGCGTGGGCAATTTATCCGGGCGGACAATCGGGTGCTCCCTCGAGCGCGAGATACACGGATCGCTTGTCGAAGTGGACCAACGGAATTCTTGACCCGGTTCTGTTCCCCCACAACGCGGCCGAGCTCGAGCGAACGCGCGTCAAATCAACGCTCACTCTGGTGCCGCGATGATAAACATGAGACCCGTCGTAAAATTTCTGTTGTTGGCTGAGTTGTTCGCTGTGACCACGTTCGGACTTGGTTGGTGGTCGGTGCCCTTGGTTGCGGCAGTCTGGGGGCTCGTGTCGCGGTCCAAACGCAAGGCAATGTTTGCCGCGCTTGCAGCGCTCGGAGGATGGACGACGTTGTTTCTGCTCGACGTGGCGCGTGGTCCGGTGGCGACGATGGGGTCTCAACTCGGTGGTGTGATGAACCTCCCGGCGTTCGGGCTCTACGCTTTCACTTTGATTTTTCCTGCGCTTCTCGCGTGGTGTGCCGCCACTCTCGTGCCGTCAGTGAGAAGCTCCGGCGCGTAGCCCTACGGTCCGCCCGCGGAGCGCGGAGTCATCATCGTTACGTCGCTCTGTCGGTCGGCGAGCATCTTTGTAGTGAACCTCTGGCCTTCAGAAATTCTTTCAACCTCGATGGCAATCGCGTCAACAGAATGAGAGATCTGCTGCAATTGCTCGGAGACAGCGGGTGAAATTGCAGGGGTCGCCGGCACTCCTCTGTCGATGCGACGAGCAATTGCACGTGCCATCGGACGTCCGACGACTATGATCGCGATCATCGCGAAGAAAGCGATCGATATCGGTTGTACTTGCGCCGGAATCTGAGGTGTGTCGTACTGAATTGTTGTCCCAGGCCTGCCCGGTTGGTTGATAATTATTTTGTGGGCCGTACCTTGGCCGGCTTGTGCCGCCTTTGCGTCCGCAGCCGCTTCCTGCGCGGCCTGAATCGTCTGCCTTATCTGATCTCTCAGCTCGGTCCCGGAGGCTGGAGCCGTGTGTTGAAGCAAAAATGCAATCCCCATACGCCGTCTCCAACATTCAAGTGAGCAGAAGCCATTGACTTCCGATTCCACAATCTATGAAACGCAACGGGAAGAGACCAGCAACGTTTCACGCCGGTCCGACATCCTCATCCGAGCATGCGCCGGGCTCGCCCTCGGCGGATCGATCTGGATGTGCCTCGCGATCCTTGGCGTCGCCGACGTGTTTCACACGACGCGAATGAGCATGGTGGCGCCGTTTGGAATTCTCGGTGCGCTCGTAGCGCTAACACGGTTTCGCTCTGCGTTCGCCTTGATTGCGGCGGCAGTTTTTGTATTTCTCCTTCTTGTCGTTTATACGCCGTTAATTGCAGGTCCTGCTCGCTCGTTCATTCGTCGCGATCCGCCACCGACGTCAGCTGATGCAGTCGTGGTTCTTTCCGCCGGCGTTACTCGCGATGGATTTCTCCGGCAACAGGGTCTCGACCGCCTGCTGACGGGACTTTCTCTCATGCGTCACGGCGTCGCTCCGACACTCGTCGTTACTAGAGAAGAACGAGACCTTGATGACCGGACAATCACAGCGGCCGCCGACCAGGATAGTCTCGTCGCGCTCGCGGGAGTTAAGATGATCCTCAGCACGCCGCTCGAAGCCAGCACGCATGACGAGGCCATGGCCGTGAAAAAGATCGCTGATGCGTCCGGCTGGAAGCGGATCGTGCTTGTCACCTCGCCCTTCCACACGAAGCGCGCATGCGCGACGTTCGAGCACGCCGGACTTGTCGTGACCTGCAGGCCGAGTGATTCGCGCGACATCGCTGTCAAATCGCTCGATCATCCGGACGAGCGTATCGAGGCGTTTGGAATGTGGATCTACGAAACGGCAGCAACGTTGCAATACAGACGCAAGGGTTGGATCTGACGAAACCGCGGCGAGGCCGCCCGCGTAGTGTGACACTCTAACAACACTGGCCGACATGAGCTCAGTAGCCACAATTGCGCAGTCGCTCGGAGTCGCGTTCGCCGCAGGTATCAACTTGCCTGCGACGGTCGCCGTGCTTGGCGTCGCAGATCGCGCTGGTTGGATTGGCCCGTTGCCGGGTGCACTCGAAGGCGTCTCGAACATCTGGATCATTGCGCTCGCGTCGGTTCTTTACGCAATGGAGTTTCTCGTTACGCTCGTCCCCGGCGTGGCCAGCGTCTGGGAAACCGCCCAAAGCGTGATCCGCCCCCCTGCGGCGGCACTGCTCGCGGTCGCTACGACGTACCACATGAGCCCGCCTGTTTTGATTGGCGCCGGACTTGTCGGCGGCGCGCTCGCTCTGACCACTCATGGAACTAAGCTCGGGCTGCGGTACGCGGTGGATGCGTCGCCCGAACCGTTCACGAACGGAATTGTGAACATGGCAGAACTCGGAACCATCACGGCGATCGCGACCTTCATCTGGGCTCACCCGTTCATCACACTGTCGACTGCGATCCTGCTGTTGATTCTCCTCATTCTTGTCGTGCGGCGCATCCTGAAGACCCTCCGAGGTCTGCTCAACGGCAACTGGAAGAAGGGTGTAACTGCGTAGTGCGCATCAGGTCCCGACGCCGCAGATTATGCGACGTCGAGACTTTGGTCGTTGCCTGACGACCCTGGACTCGCTTTTCGAGGGCCACAGGTGAGCGAACAAAAGAATATCTGGAAGGTGATCGCCGCATCGTCGGCGGGAACAATGATCGAGTGGTACGACTTCTACATCTTTGGAAGTCTGGCGACCATTCTCGCGACGCAGTTCTTCCCGCCAGGAAATCCCACCGCAAATTTTCTCAAGACCCTCGCGACTTTCGCAGTGGGTTTTGCGGTGCGACCGTTCGGCGCGCTCGTGTTCGGGCGGATCGGCGATATGGTTGGCCGCAAGTTCGCGTTTCTCATCACCCTCCTGATCATGGGCGGATCCACGGCCGCGATCGGCTTTCTCCCTGGCTACGCTAAGATCGGAATCGCCGCACCGATCATTCTCGTTTTGCTCCGATTGCTCCAGGGGC
>JBDUEH010000005.1:0-17415 GCA_040002555.1 Gemmatimonadales bacterium
CAACGATCTTCTGCGCGCAAGCTTCCCACATCTGGCCGGGTCCAAGCCGCGGATACTTGAATCTGTCGATGAGCGTCTTGATTGCCGGCGCGCGCCGGTTCAGCGACGTGGCGGAAAGAATAGCGCGCGCGAGTGACAGACCCTGAATCCGCTGCGCCGCCCACTCAGCACGGATCTCGTTGCACGGAATGCCCCACACTTTTTCGGTGTACGTCTTGAAGAAGATATTGTAGAGACGGCTGCCGAACCTGTTCGACACCCACTGCTCGAAATTATCTTCGACGGGGTGCGGGCGAATCCTTGCCATCACGTAGCTCAGCATGATTCGGCCTGCTTCCCACAATCCCAGACCGGACAGTGCGTTGATCGCGCGAAGCGGATAGTGAAAGAATCTGCCGTCGTAAACGATTCTCGACAGGCGCGGAACGTCGATGAATTCGTTTCCGAGAATTTCTTCCCAGAGTGACTGCACGGGAGAAATCTTCGTAAAGAACCGATGGCCACCAATGTCGAAACGATACTGCTTGTATCGCGCCGTTCGCGAAATGCCGCCGACTATGCTGTCGGCTTCGAGAACTCTTACAGCGAAGCCCTGTTGAGCGAGGATGTATGCGGCAGTAAGACCCGCCGGCCCACCCCCGCAAATGATGATTCGATCGCCGGGTGCCAGCTGGCGCCTCGGATTTGGACCAGATCTCCCGGCGGGCACATCCGCGCCCGAAATTGAATTGGCAAGACTCGTCATGTGGCGGGCTTCACCCGGAACATCTCAGTCCGCGCCCACTTCGATCGAACAGAAAAAACCGAGTCGTAAGAAAAGTCCCCATAGCGGCAATGCATGTCCCGTATACGGTTCTTCCATTCGGGAATCGACCGGCAGCAATCGAGAGTCCCGCATTCGACAACAAGGTAAACGTCCTTGCGTCCGGCAACCGATTGAAGTGCTGAATCAGGCATGTAATACGACTGACCCGAAATCGCCATCCGCGATTGCCTGCTGATTGTAACGGTCGAAACAAATCTTTGACGAAGACTTGCCGCGCCCTCATAGAAGAAGACCCAGAAGAATGCCTGATATGACATCAGCATCATTACTCCGATGACCAGCATCGGAGCAAGCACGTAGGCGATTTCCTGGAGGAACCTGCGTCGTGATATCGCAACCATCACCAGGCAAAATCCGCCGCCAAAAAACACCACCGCTTTCCACTCGCGTCGGCAGAATGCCGATGGTGACTCGAGACCACAGTGAAAATCAAACGAAGATCTAGTCAGATCAGGCAATTGGCTTTGGTGATGAATCGAGCGGAGCGAGGCGATCAACTGCTGTTGACGCGGGTCGAGGAGAATACTTCCTTACCGATTTGTCGGCAATCCCAATCGTGGAGGGTTACCGAGTAGGCAGAACACGAAATACCGCGACCTGCGCGGACGACGTGCTCCGGGCAAAAAGAGTCGATCCTGAAATTGCCATTCGCGAGAATGTCATGCTCGAGCCCGTGGGTCCACTTTGGAAAATCCCTACACAGCTCCAACGTACCGCATTCCGATACCAGGTAGACCTCGTGCGACTTCGAGACGGTAGTCAATCCGCTATATGGCGCGTAGTACTTCAGACCTGAGATTACTGTCCAACGGCCCCCGCGGGGCCGTTGCTCCAATGAGGTACGATCGATCCTTAGGCAGTGTGTCGAGAAAATCCCCCAGGTCGCGAAACGGCCCCGACACTCCGCGGAAATACTGGGGCGCCCGGCTGAGTGACACGGCTGCGCCTGGATTGGCAGTTCCGACAACACGCGTGAGCCTGACGCTCGCAAGGCCAATGAGCATCAAAGCGGCGGCGGCGGAAGCCATCGCAACTGTCCTGCCGCGAAGCCGGCCCAGTCTGGGAGCAATGAGCGTCGTAGCCGCGCAAAGAAAGAACACCCAGAAGAAGGCCTGATACGAAGCAAAATATCTCGCGGCACTTCGGAGCGATGACCTCGAGGACGGGAAATGGCGCCAGGTGCCCGACCAGCGACCGTACGCCAAAGCGCTCGCATACACCAGAACGACCGGTGCCGTGAATCGAATCAGAAAAGCAGCAACGAAAAGAAACGCGAACGAGATCAAGGACCGCCATTGCTATCCGATCGGCTTATCCGAGGTGAGAATTGCGCGCGCAACGATCAGAGACCCGAGCGAAAATGCCGCGTATGGGGCATCTGCGAGCGGATAGAGAACATTTGCAGTCCACCACGGAGCGAGCGCGCAAAACGCGAATGAGAATCCGACCGCAGCCCAGTGGTAATTTTTTGGCACCACCCAGGAGAGCACGTATGCGCACATCGACGCCACAGCGAGAACGAACAGGACATGCGTCAGCTGGATTGCGCGCAGCTGCTGATCGAAATCGCGAAATGCAATAAGCAGTGGAATCCGCATCACGCCCGGCGCGGACGCATAGAGGAAGGGCGGCACATTCACCGCCGCTCTCGTGATCGTACTTCCGGTCTCCATGAAGGCATGCGCCTTGAGGAGATATCGAAGCGGGTCAGTCTGGAGTCGAGGATAGAAGTACGCCGGGTCCACTGCGAAAATCACGGCGACCGACGCGGCTGCGAACATTCCGCCAAATGCCGAGATGGCTTTCCACTCGCGTCCGAGGAATGATGAGAATGACTCGAGTGACGCGTGGAAGTCGTGCGAATCTCGAAATGACACGACGAACCTCGGCTACAATGTTGGAACTGCCGTCGATGCGCTCGCAGCAAGGGCCGCACTTCCGTTTGGCTGACGGGGAGACAATACTTCGTCCTTCAAAACGCGGCAACGTCGAAAGTGCCGCCGTACAACCCAGAGGAGCTGATGTCAGGCGACGAGAAGCCAAGCCGTAACGAGCACGAATATTTCGCAAAACGCGACGCTGAGCTGATTATCGAGCGCAGGCGGCGGCTCGACGAGGAGCGACTGCAGCTCGAACGATCATCTCATCTCAACAAATGCCCGCGCTGTGGCACCGAGCTCGGCGTCCACGACCACAACGGCGTGAAAATCGATCAGTGCGACACGTGCGGTGGCATGTGGCTCGACAAAGGAGAGCTCGAGATCATCGAAGAGTTGGACCGTCACAAGCCGGGATTCATGCACAACCTTCTGGGATTTATTGGCCGATGACACGAACCACACAATCGATTGTCGATTCTGCCGACATGCTCTACCGCACGGCCGCAGAGTGTCATCGTCAGCACACGCGCTATTCGAAGCTGGTTGACCGGAGCGCAACTAACGAAGAACAGGTCTTCGCCCTCGAGATGGCGTACATGTGCGACGATATGCTTGGAAGCGCAATCACCGCGTATGAGAAGTGCACGTCCAAGGCAAAGGCACAGCCCGACGACGCGTGGTGGCACAGAGGCAACATGTTGTGGCACTCCAGCCGCGAGTACATCAGGCGTCACGCAAACTGTGACGGCATGTCGAAGCGTCTCGCGAAAGGCGCTCCCAACCGCCTTGGCGAGCTTGCGATGGAATTCGATCTCGAGGCATCAGCGCTTCTCAGTCTGAAAATGGCCGCCGATGCATACAAGGCAGTGAGGCCGGAAGCCGACTAGGCCGTTCGCAAACTGCCGTGGCTGCCACCGACTGCCGACGCCCCGGGGGCGGCTCCGTCAGGCTGCGGGCCGAATCCTGAACACTTCGGCCCGCGCCCACTTTGATCGAACCGCAAAAACCTGCTCGTACGTGAACTCTCCGTACGTGCACAGCTCGTCCTGCATGCGATTTTTCCATTCGGGAAATGCCTGGCAATACTCGAGAGTCCCGCATTCAACAATCAGGTAGACTTCCTTGATCGACGCAAGGGAATGCAAGGAAGAATCGGGGAGGTAATACGAGCGGCCCGCAATCGCGCTCCACCTGCCAGTGTCGCTGCGCGATCCGATGAGCAGTGTCCGGTCCCTGGGAAGCGTTTCAAGAAATTCTCTAACGGAACGGAAGGTCGTGCTGATCCCCCTGAAATAAGCCTCTGCGTATGACGCTGAGACTGACGCACCACGGTCTGTGCCTGTTCCAGCAACGCGATTCCATCGGAGGCCTGCTACCACGATCACGACCGCCGATGCCACGGCGACTCCAACGAGGCGGGTGCTCCTGGTTGGCTCAGCTGATGTCACGTACCGACGGAAAAGAGCGCGAGCCCCCTGATAAAAAAAGATCCAGAAAAACGGCTGGTATGACATCAGGTATCGCGGAGTGCTCGGCATCATCAGCGTGAGGACAGTCAATGGAGCGAGGACGTACAGAATCTCCGGCAGGAATCGATCGCGGGAGCGCCACATTCCGTAAACAACGATTGCCGATACAACGAGTCCCAATGCTGTCCAAACAGCGTCCCCCCGAGTGTGCGCGAACTCTCCGTAGAACTGATCGATAATCGGTGGGGCCGAAAATCCAAGATGGAAATCCGGGAGAATCTGATCGGGAATCGCGAGGCCGAAGAGATTCAATAACATTCCCTGCTTGTCGCCTGAAACCGCAAACGATAGCGAGTCGCGGATGTAGCGGCCGAAGATCGCCTGGGCATTCAGGGCGACGAGTACAATTACGCCTGCGATCGGCCCGCCAATCAGACGACGCCTCTTTTTTTGCGAGAGGCTTCTTTGTGTCCAGCGGCCCTTGGCGAGCCCTGCCGCGAAAACGAGTAGGACGGGCCCGGTGAATCTCAAAAGAAAAGTGACACCGACGAGAATGACATACACGGCAATCAACCATCGTCTGTCGCTGACCGGACGCTCATCACATAGCACCTGCGTCGAAATAATCAACGCAAGCAGTGAGCAGGCGGCGTAGGGGGCGTCGGCCAGAAGAGAAAAAACGTTCGCGATCCAGACCGGACTGATCGCGGTGAACGCGAAGGCAAACGCTATTGCGAGCCAGTGCCAGCGCCTTGGCAACGTCCATGAGAATATGTACGCCGACATCAGGGCAACGCTGGCGATTATCGGAATGTTAGTCAGCTGGATCGCGCGCCATTGATTGTCGAAATCCGTGAACGCGTAAATCAGAGGGGCGCGGAGAACGCCTGGCATCGCGGCATAGGCGAAAGGCGGCACATTTACGGCGACGCGGGCAGCGGTGCTCCCCGTTTCCAAAAACGATTTCGCTTTCAGATAGTAGAGAAGGGGATCAGTCGAAAGGCGCGGATAGAAAAAAGCGGGGTCGAGCCACAACACTGCGGCTGCCATCAACAGAGAGAACCCGCCCCCGAACAATGCGATGGACTTCCATTCTCGGCGAAGAAACACAATCGGTGGTTCGAGGTCCCGGTGGAAGGCGAAAGAATGTTTCGTCAGGTCCGACAAATGGATCTCGGTGGTCGACTGGGCGTCAAATGGCAGTCGATTCCTGCCGCGCGGTGAGACGGAAGGCGGTGTAGCCAAGACGCTGTCTTATTTTTGCCACGATCATCTCGATCGCTACTGAATTGTGTCCCCCGCGCGGCACAATGACGTCGGCGTAGCGCTTGCTCGGCTCCACGAATTGCAGGTGCATCGGCTGAACCGTTGACAAATACTGGTCGATGATCTCGCCTAGTGGCCGTCCCCGCGACGAAAGATCGCGCTGAATCCGACGGATGAGCCTGATATCAGAATCCGCGTCAACGAATACTTTCACGTCACAGAGATCCCTGACCTCCTCGTCCACGAACAACAGAATGCCATCGATGACTATTACATCAGAAGGCTCGATGGGAACAACGTCAACCGACCTGAGATGCGTGACGAAGTCATACACAGGCTTGTCAACGGTCTGCCTGGCTGACAGCCGTCTTAGGTGTTCAGTCAGAAGCCGGTAGTCGAATGCGTCGGGATGATCCCAGTTGAGGCGACGTCGTTGCTCCAGCGACAAGTCGGTGAAGTTGCGGTAGTAGGCATCCATGTCGATGAACGCTACAGCGAAATCTGTCAGTGCTTCTGCGACGTTTCTCGCAACAGTCGATTTGCCGCTGCCGGACCCGCCTGCAATCCCGATGATCAGAGGTTTGTGCTCTGAATCGAGCATTACGGTTGAACCGCGGACCTGTTCAGAGTGAGCGGGCGGGAGCTCATCGTTGCGCCGGTGATCGTGCCCCTCATGGATGTCGTCGACGGGAGGATACCGCTGAACGTGAATGTCCCGCCGTTTGTGATAGTCAACGTGAACGTGATCGGTGGGAAACCAGAACCGCACCCAGAATCCATGCTGCTTGCTTCATACGTCGAATTTGCGAAAATGTCTGATACGTCCTCTCGTGTCGCGGCACCGTTGTCGATCTAACGCAAGTTGAGAATCTAAGGTCGTGTATCGCACGCACCATAGCGAGGGGCAACATTCGTGAAGTCGACGAACTACCTGGTCAGCGCGATTTCGTAGATCTCACGCAGCCTTGCGCTGACGACATCAGGACCAAAGCGGTTCAGCGCCCGCTCCCGTAGCTGCATCGGATCGTATGTCAGGTAGTTTTTCAGCACATTTCCGATTCCTTGCGCAAGCGCCGCGGGGTTCTCCTTGTCCACCATCACCCCGAGACCTCCTTCCACGATGTCCTCGGGTCCGCCGCAACGAGTGGCGACGACCGGGATCCCACAAGCCAGCGCTTCTGCCAGGACAAGGCCAAAGGTCTCTCGGCGACTGGGCAGAACTACGACGGTACTCTTCCTCATTTCAGCTGCAACTTCAACTGGCTCCATCCCACCCAGAAACGTCACTCTCTCGTCGAGATTCAGTTCCGTCGACAGCGACGCGAGCTGGCCAAGATCACGCGCGTAAGTTGGGTAAAAGCTCTCGCCGACAATCGCGAGCTCGACATCGATTCCATCGTCGAGAAGGAGCCTTAGCGCGCGTAACAGGATGTCGAGTCCCTTCACGTGTCTCATTATTCCGACAAAGAGGAGTCTGGCCCTGGGTCCCGGGGCCGATCGTTCGCCTGTCGTAAAAACCGATTGATCGATGACGTTGGGCACAACGGCGATTTTCTCGTTGGGAACGCCAAATGATCTCATGCTGTCGGCCAGCGACCTGCTTACGGCGATTAGAGTTGACGCCCGCGTTGCCGCGACCAGCGCTTGCCTTCTTACGCGAGGATAGTCGTCCAGCCATGGCCGCCACGACGCGTGCTCGGTGATCACGACTGGCACTCTCAACTCTTTCCCGAGTCGGGCTGCGACTACGCCATCGGGATAGACGAAATGCGCGTGAATCAAGTCGAACTCAAAGTCCTTTCTGAGTTTCAGAATCTGGCGCTTCACTCCGTGGAAGTAGCCCGTGGCTTCGAGCCCATGAAGAAGCATTCCCGGAGGGATCAGAATTCGCGGGCGAAGAACCTCGATGTCATGTCGCCGCTCGCGTTGCGAAATGTGCGCATAGCGTGAATACCGCGAATGACGCGCTGGTCCCGGCAGCGCAGGAAAGTAAGGGACTGGCGCGATGACTTTGGTCTCACACCACGGCGCGCACGCTGCGACAAGCCGCTCGACCCAAATTCCAAGTCGCGGGAACTCGTCGTTTGGATAGTTGCGCGACATGCAAAGCGCCCGGACCTTCTTCACGTTTCTGCCTTGAGCGAATGTGGATTCGAGGACTGGATACTGCGCATCAGTTCCCCTCGCACTAAGTTCGTCGGATGGCGATAAGGAAACCAGCAGTTGCGCCGGCCGCGATTGTTTGTGGAGCAGGCGGCTTCATCGGACATCACCTTGTAACCAAACTGAAGAGCCGTGGCTACACCGTGCGTGGCGTTGATCTGAAGTTGCCTGAATATGGGCCTTCTTCTGCCGACGAATTTCTGCTCCTCGATTTGAGGAATCCCGCAGCATGTGTGGAAGCAGTGTCAGGCTCTGTCCCCGGCGGAGGTCCAGCCGAGGTATATCAGCTCGCGGCCGACATGGGAGGGATGGGTTTCATCTCCGGCGCCGACTGTGAAATGTTGAGAGACAACGCGGCGATCAACGCCAATATGATTCACGCGTCCGCAGAAGCGGGAAATGTCAGGTACTTCTTCGCGTCGTCAGTGTGCATCTATCGGGATATGCTGCACGGCGAGGCAGCCCTCTCCGAGGACGATGCTTATCCCGCCCTTCCTGCAAATGAGTATGGGTGGGAAAAGCTGTATTCCGAGCGAGTCGCGCTTGCCTACGCCAGACGCTACCGGATGGACGTACGAATCGCCCGCTTTCAAAATTGCTATGGACCTGAGGGTGCGTGGCAGGGGGGGAGAGAAAAGGTTCCGGCTGCCGTATGCCGAAAAGTTGCAGCTGCTCAGCCGGGGGATGTCATCGAGCTATGGGGGGATGGTAGTGCGGTTCGATCGTTCGTGTACGTCGACGATCTGGTAGACGCGGTGCTTAGGCTCATGGCGTCCGATGTCGCGGCCCCAACGAACATCGGATCACGCGAGTACGTCAGTATCGCAAAGCTGTTTGAAATTGTTGCCGCGGTGGCAGGCAAGAATTTGCGAGTTCGATATGTGCCCGGTCCTGTTGGCGTACAATCCCGCAATTTCAGCAATGCGCGCATTGAGTCATTGGGGTGGCAGGCCAAGGTCAGTCTCGAAGAGGGGGTCGGGCGAACTTACAAGTGGGTCTCGGCGCAGGTCGCGGCGGCCGGCGATGATTCGGATGCCACTCTGTCGAGCGGCAATCGCGCTGCACTCCGCCGCTAGTTGAGTCTCCAGACCGTCAGCTCGGCCGGAGTGCCGGGAAGTGTGTCCGTGTGTGTTCTGACGACTGACGACGCATCGCGACTGGATGAGTCAATAGCGAGCATTATCGGGCAGACTCATTCGCCCTCGGAAATTCTCGTCTGTGACGTCGCGCCGAGTCCGCAAAATGTTCAAATCGTCGCTAACCATGTGGCGCGCGATTCACGCGTCAGGCTCGTTCGAGTCTCTGACGCCTTGGCGCATGAAAGCGCATTCGCTTCGGCAATCCGAGACGCGAATGGTGAATTTGTTGCGGTGTACCGCGCAGACTGCGTTTATGATCCGACAATCGTCGAACGCCAGATTCGGGCGCTCGAGAAAGATCATTCTTTCGGTGCGGTGTTTGTTGTCGATCGATTTCTCGCCGAAGAAGGGAAGTCCGCGCAGCGCGCAAGAGTCTCATCGGACTTGTCCGGTCGATCGAATATCGACTGCGCTGCTCTCACCACGATCATGCTGAGCGGCAGGAACGATCTACTGTCTTCGGCGGCGGCGATGGTCAGGCGCGACATCTGCGCAGCAGCTGGCGGGTTCGATGAGCAGTCTCTCGGTTCTCGCGCAGTCGACGCCCTGTGGCTGGCCATCGTTCGATCTGGGCCGATTGGTCTCATTCAAGAACCGTTGCTGACGCACTGGCGCGATCTGAAGGAAGATCTCCGCCGTCGAACAGTGCTCCGGACTTCGCGGGATCCGTTTTTCCGGATGATGGACTATCACCTGTCTCAGCCAAAGGTGCGCGAAGGGATTGCGGGAGCAGCGCTGCTGATGTACCGCGTTGATGAGGCGCAGGATGAGACGGGTCGAGCTGCAAATGCGCTGCTGCTTGGAGACACAATCAAAGCACGCGCGATCATGCAGAGCTCCGTCGTGAAATCGCTCCTTCGAACAAAGTTGCGGGGAAAGGCTCTGCGCATTCTAGCGTTGAAGGCCACTGTGTTCGCTTCGGCGGCCATGGGCGGACCCCCGATCTCGCGGAAGCTGATATACGCGGCCCGTTTTCGCCGCAAAATGCCCAGGGACACAAAGTCTGCGGCCGACTCAACCGATAACGTCGTAGCGCACGTTCCCCATCGTCCTACCGCCAAAACAATCTCGGTGTACCTCGACCCGCATTCATATCACTTTCTCGGCAATGGACTCTTCGATGATCAGTCAAAATGGAATCGCGATGGGTCACTGAGGCCGTGGCTGATTCTGCGAGAGCGCCTTTCCGCAGAAGGGATCCGCCTGAACACAGCAGATTATTTTTCCGCTCACCTGCGTGAAGACAAATCGGTGAAGGTGTATTCGTCCTTCGGAATGCTCGATCGTTACAGGGAGCTCGCAGCACGCGACGATGTGCTGCTCAATTCGTTCTACCTCTTCGAGGTCGTGATGTATGCGCAGGAGATGTACGCGCGCCTCCCGGAATTGTCGAAGGATTTTCGAACGGTGTATTCGTGGACGGATCACGAATCGCTCGCCAGGTTTGCGCCCGAGCCGTTCTCTGTCAGTGATTGCAGAATGCCCGCGCCGTTCAGCGCAGTGATTGAACGCCATTGGAATCGCACTGACCGCCGCGGTGTTCTCTTCGTTTACACTAACCGTCGTGGAATTCCGATCGACGGCAACCTCCTCGACGAGCGGATGGAGGGGCTCGCCTACTTCTCGTCCCGCGGTGAGGCTGAGCTCTGGGGAAGATGGTGGGATGACCTGTCCAGGATTCACCCACGTTTTGCCGAACCCATTCGCCGGTCGTGGCGTGGTCCTCTTGCCGACAAGTACGAAGCATATGGCCGCGCCCGATTCGTGTTCTGCTGTGAAAACATGAGCATGCGCGGCTGGATCACCGAGAAGATTTTCGACTGCTTTTATAGCGGCGCAGTGCCGATGTACCTCGGAGCGCCGGATGTTCTCGATTGGATTCCGGCGGATTGTTTCATCGACCTTCGCGCTTTCAAGAGCTACTCGGAGCTCGGACGATTCATCGACGACCTAACGCCCGCAGACATCGAGAAGTATCGGCTTGCTGGTCGAGACTATCTCGAATCAGCCGCCTTTCGCCCGTTCTCGGCCGAAGCCTTTGCTGATCGGTTCATCGGAGATGTCCGCGCTCAGCTAGAAGAGCGAGGGCTCGCGGGAGCCCTCCGCTGACGGAGACACCTGGAGCTGCCGAATCAACGGGACTTCGCGGCGGTGCACTCGAAGCCATCGTGACACTCGGCGGTATCCAGATTCTGATTATCGGCGCTGGCCTCGCTCGCACCAAAGTGCTTGCCCTTCTTCTGGGTCCGGAGGGAATCGGAATCACCGGAGTCATCGACCAGATCGTTGCGTTTGCGGCTCACGCCGGGTCTCTGAGCATTCCATTTGCCGCGCTTCGCTTCCTGTCTCGCTCGCGGGACATCAGCACCGAAAGGTTTCTCTCACTCTACAAGTCCTTTCGTCGCACGCTTCTTGTTGCCAGTTGCGTCGCGGCTTCAGCGGGAATCGCATTTATTCTTTTCCGCCGCGGAACTGACGAGCTTGCCCCCTTCAGGATGGCCGCCATTCTGGCGATGCTCTCGGCCCCGGCCATGGCGATTCTCGCGCTTGAGCGCAACGTGCTCGCCGTGATTGAGAAGCCGCGTGTCGCGTCGGCAACAACGCTCGTTGCGGTAATCGCCCTGGTTGCGTCGACTTACGCGGGACTTAAGTTGGGAGGATTTGCCGGACTGTACGCAGGCAATCTTTTCGTGAACATTGCCGTCGTAGTTGTGGTTGCGCGATACGTCCGCATTTCGTTGCCCGAAAACGTTCCCGGGCCGCAGGCCGCGGCCTCGCTGTCGATCATGCGCAGCGAACCAGGGCTCATCAGGTTTTGCACGCTCGTCCATTTTCTCGCGCTGGGGTCGCCGGCAGCATACGCCGTCTCGCGCCTGATCGTCCTCGACAGCGGTGGAAGTGCGGCCGCCGGTATGATGGCGGCAGCGTTTGGAATAGGCGTCGCGGTGAGGACTGTACTTGGGCAGGCCAGCGCCTTGTACCTTACGCCACTTGCAAACCAGTCGACTCCCAAGGCAGAACGGGTCGCCGCTGTAGCGCGCTATGCGCGTGCACTGGTCGTGCTGTTCCTGGTTGCGACTTTGCCGCTTGCGTTATTTCCCAGCTTCTGGATCCGGATTCTCTATTCGCTCCGGTTCGTCCCCGCCGCAGCGACTCTGTCGGGTTTTCTGATCGGAGAAGGATTGCTTTTGATGGCAGGCGTCTATCAGGCGCTATTGATTGGTCTCGATGACCTCAATGCCTACCTCGCTTCGTCACTCGTCGCGAGCGGAGTAGTGATTGGGTTGTCGTTTGCGCTCATTCCGTCACACGGAATAATCGGTGCTGCGTGGGCTCTGATTGGAGGCAACGGGATTCTGCTCGTCCTCACATTGATGCGTTTGAGGGTCGCTCATTCGGTGACTCGCCTTGGCGTGCAGGCGGCCCCGTTGGCGGTCGCAATCGCTATACTCGTCGCCGCTGGATGGTGGGTAAGAGCAGACATGCATGCCTCCGTGTCGGCAAGACTGTTCGTGTGTCTGATCCTGTCGTCGGCGTTTGTATCACTCCTGGGCAAAGATGAGCTGCGATGGATCATCTCCCCGGCCAGAGAGAGACTTGCTACCCGTGAATGATTCCGTTCACGCTCCGAAGATCTTTACTCCGGAATATTACGCGAGCATGCGCCGCCTCGAGGCAGATGCGTGGTGGAACGCCGGCATGCGATCTATCGGAACGCGATTGCTTCGACACGCGCGACTTCCGGAGCGAGGCCGCCTGCTCGATGCCGGGTGTGGCTCGGGACAGTCGATGGAATGGCTGGGATCGTTGTTTCCGGCGTGGACTCGATACGGGGTAGATGTTGCGAGCGATGGACTAGCTGCAGCAGCGCACATTGGCGAGACCGTTGCCCTCGGCAGTGTGACGGACCTGCCGTTGGCCGAAAGCTCGTTCGATCTCGTCATCTCGCTGGACGTGCTGCAACACCTTCCGCTGGACGGCGGCGACGAAGCGGCCCTCAGGGAGTTCCATCGAGTGCTGAGACCCGGCGGAGTTTTGCTGATTCGTACCAATGCGCAATCGTTTCCGCGGGTTGCCGAAGACCGACAGCATATGTACCGGCGGTACGAGCCGAGGGACCTCAGTCATGCTCTTGCCGTTACCGGCTTCGAAATACTAAGACTTAGCCGTGCAAACTCGATCCTCGGACTCGCAGAAATTCGGCGAGAGTACCGGGCGCGCAGTTCGCAATCGAATTCTTACTACGGTTTGCTTTCGCGGCCCGGTCGAAGTCCCCTGAATCCCGTCAAGCGAGGAATGCTGGCGATTGAAGGAAGACTTATTGCAGCCGGGGTCGCGCTCCCTTTGGGCCGGGCGCTGTTCGCGCTGTGCAGGTCGACGTCATGACCACCGACTCGCGATTCAGGCCTTGAACAATGCGCCAATGGGCTCATCGGGGCCGAGACGGTTTCTTGCGGCAGCGGATGATCGGGGTGGGCGGCTCGTCACATAACCTACGAGCTCCCCAGCCGACCAAGCGACAAGCAGCGGCACGATATACGCGCTCGATCTGGCGAACAATCCGGCGAGCCTGGGACTGGCACAGCTTCGCCTCGCGATACGAGCGAGCAGAAGAAATGGTAGTAGCGGTGTAGCAGCGGCGAACGCCAGGCGCGGTGCAACAGCAGTGGAATGAAATCGTTTCGAGGCGAACAACCTTCCGAATCTGAAGCGCTCGCTCAATCCATCAAGCCTTCCCACGCGTCTGTCGCACACCACGATCGCTCCGGGAACCATCATGAGCACTGCGTGCTCACGGAGCATCCCGTGCACGCGAGTCTCGTGAAATCCATCCTGCCATTCGGCTTTGAGCCGCTCTAGCGCTGAGCGGGTGTACGCGACGTTGCAGACGCTAAGCGAATCGACCGGCGTTGCGGCAACCGGCGGCGTGTATCTGTAGAAGTCGACCATATGAAACGCCCAATCGAACGAAGTCGGAGTGACCGGCGAAACAATTGGGCCGCCCGCCGCCGCCACGCCGCTACGGCCAAGGTCGGCAAAAAGCGACGCGGGCCAACCGTCAAGCGGAACACAATGATCTTCGGTTAGCGCGATGAGATCCCCTCGCGCGGCCGAAATGCCTGCCGCCGCAAGTGCAATCGGAGATTCGTCCGCGCTCCGAACGACGCGAACACCCATCGTGGTTTCAATGGACGGAGTAATGCTTGCCGACTTTGCGGCAGAAACCACAATCTCCAGCTCGGTTGCCGCTTCACCCTCGCGGCTGCCGAGCAAGGCCTCGACGCATCGGTCCAGAACGGTTCCGCCCGCAATCACCACGACTACACAGCTCGATCTCACCTTGATCGTTTGGCGTGTGTCGCCAGTCCGTTGTTCATCGACGGGCGTTCGTGCAGCTATAGCGGCAGGATCGGAAGCGCCGCTCGTTTGCGCCAGACCTTTCCGCCAACCATCGCTCGCGCAAGCTGCAGGGGCTGAAACGTGATACTCGGCCAGAGAAATACTTCAGTGGTGCAGTGACACTCGCGCGCCGCGATCGATCGGCGCAGGTGCCGCGCTGCATCTGATCTCCAGATTTCCGTGAAGGGCTTATCTCTGAGATTGCCGATTGGCTTGTGAGTCTCGCAAACCGACACGTCGCCGTTGGCGTAAATCACTCCGGTGAGCTTTCCGGCCGTACATGGAATTACCTGTCGGTCCTCTCGCGCGGTTTTCACCTTCGCCCATTGAAGCATCGGTTCGACGATTGCGCCGAAGCGACCTTCCTCGCGCGGCCCCCACAGCGTCCGAATGTATTCGTACAGCTCCTCGTATTTTTCGAGCATCGGACCGCGTAATGACGGATTTTTTCTGTCTCCGCGAATGATCGCGAGATTGTGATGGTCCATCTTCGGACAGCGCTCATATAAGAACGCGGTCAGCTCGCGGATCTGTTCGATGTTGACGTCGGTTGCGGTCGAGATGCAGTGGATCCGGAGCCTCGGATCTGTCTTCTGAAGTTCCGCCAGGGCGTCGTACGTCTCCATCGCGTGGTCGAACGAATTCTTCGCGCCTCGGAACGTGTCGTGGAATTCCGGCATTCCGTCGAGCGAGATTTCGGCGACGAATAACTCCAGCGATGGCTCCTGGAGCGTCCCACTAACCTGATCGATCGTTCGCTGAGTGAAGTATCCGTTTGTAGGTACGTAGATCTGCTTGACGCCATTCTTTGTGATGAAGCGCCTGCAGATCTCTGCAAATTCCTTGCGGAGGAACGGCTCTCCACCAGAAAGGTTGAGGTTCTCTATCGGCCCGAGATCATCAGACAACGCGAATAATTCTTCCACGCTCATATCGTCGCGTTTGTTGAGCGACGTCCAGTAGAAGCAGTGTTCGCACTTCATGTTGCAGATCGAATTGATGAACAACACCACGAACGGAGGCGACGGAGATTCCTCTCCTGCAACCTTCGAGAGGCGGACGTGTCGGCTGAGCCTCTGGGAGACGTTCATTGCGCGTGCCTTATATATTGGGTGAACTTCGGATGATAGCGGGTAACGGGGGCGATGCAGCGCGTGGTCCAGTCTATGGCGGAACCTGATGATCAACAAGTGCCGGATCTTCAGCATGAGGCTCGCGGTCTCGCTGGATGGCTCGAGTCAATGCTTGCCTGTCCGTTGTGCCACGGCTCGATGCTTCGCGACGCGTTCGCCTATTCATGCGCGCGGTGTTCTCGCGAATATCCGATCCGATTTGGAATCCCGGACTTTCGACTTGCGCCAGACCCGTACATCTCGGTTGAAGCAGAGATTCAAAAGATCGACATGCTCTTCAAGGGACCACCCAAATCTTTTGTTGAGCTTCTAGCCGCCTACTACAAGTTGTCGCCTGAGAATCCCCGGAGTCTCAACACACACTACGTCGCGGCAATGGAGGCCTCGGTTCGGCGCGGAGCGGGCATTCTCCGCCGCCTCATCGACGCATTTCCCTCGGTTCCGCGGAAAACTCTCCTCGACCTTGGATGCGGCACCGGCGGAATGATCGCATCATCGGGAGCGTATTTTGAGCGATCGGTCGGTGTCGATGTCGCGCTCAGGTGGATGCTCATCGGCCGGCAGCGTCTTCGTGAGCTGGGCATTGAGGTGCCGCTGATCTGCGCAAATGCCGAGTCGCTGCCGTTCGCCGACGATTCGTTCGATGCGGTGGCTGCGGACGCCGTTGTCGAGCACGTTCGCAACCCACTCCTCATGCGCGATGAAACTCTGCGGGTCCTTAACCAGAACGGAGCGTTTTTCTACACGACGAACAATCGGTTCAGTATTCTTCCCGAACCGCACCTGCGAATTGCAGGATTTGGTCTGCTTCCGCGCCGCCTGATGGAGAGGGCTGCAATGTGGCTGCGGAAAACTCCGTACCGCGCGCGTCTCATGTCGCTGCGAGAGTTGAATGCGGTCTTTGGAAGGATCTCGCAGATATCGCTGCCGTCCTATAGAGAGGGCGAACTGGGATCGTCGCACGAGAATTTGCGAAGACGGTGGGAAAGACTGAGCCGTCACGCCGTCGTTCGTGCGCTCGTTTGGCCGTTCGCTCCGCAGTACTTCATCTACGGATCGAAGAACTCCAGGACGAACGGAACCGTCGCAACGCCCCGGCCTTGACCGGTGCGAAGGTGGAATTGAGCGAACGCATTGCGACGAGTTTTTGGTGTTGTGCGTCGTGTCGCGGACGTGGCCTCCAAGAGGTGGAAGTTGCACTGTCAGTGCCGGTTATTTCGAGCAGGATTCCCGGAATTTCGGAAAAGCGTCGGCGGGTGTTGGCGCGGATTTACAATTGGCTTGCCGCCGCTTCGACCGCGCGGCCGAAGCTGGTGAGATTTGGTCCGTTTTTTCGCGTGATTGGCAGGCGGAGTCAGAGTGATTTGGATCGTTGGAGCGGAGAGATTTCGAAGAATTTCCACAGTGCTCAACTGAGACATTTTGCTCGACAACTGGCATTGGAAATAAATGCGGATTGGGGTTGAAGTTGCGTACAGTTTTGGGTAACGTGCTTTTCCTCGTTGCTGTGTCGTTGTCGAGAGATCGGAGAGCGCGATTGCGCGAGGAAAGTTGTTGAGAAAGTTTTGAAAAACACTTGACGACTCTATCGACGAAAGTTATGATTGAAGGCTGCCAGAGAATGGCAATAGAAACTGCTTTTTGAAAACTGAAGTTGAGATCAAGTGATGTGTGAGGCGAAGTCATTGATCCGGGTCCATTCAGGGGCACGGGGAGACTTTGAACCTGAAAACATTACAAGTGATTCCGGACGCAGTAATGCCAGGTGCATTATGTGTGTCTGGTAAAGCCGCGTTCGGAGAGCAATCGAAATCTCTTACTATTGGAGAGTTTGATCCTGGCTCAGGATGAACGCTGGCGGCGTGCTTAACACATGCAAGTCACGGGGGCCCAGCAATGGGTAACCGGCGAACGGGTGCGTAACACGTGAGCAACCTACCGAAATGAGGGGGATAGCCGGCCCAACGGCCGGGTAATACCGCATACGCTCGAGACCAGGCATTTGGACTCGAGGAAACCTCCGGGGCATTTCGAGGGGCTCGCGGCCTATCAGCTAGTTGGTGAGGTAACGGCTCACCAAGGCGACGACGGGTAGCTGGTCTGAGAGGATGGCCAGCCACATTGGGACTGAGATACGGC
>JBDUEH010000006.1:0-17262 GCA_040002555.1 Gemmatimonadales bacterium
AATTTTCTTTCAGGGGAGCACGACGCCGAGGGCAGCGGATATTCAATGGGAAGTGCCGCTGCACTAGCGCAGTTATTGGTCGGCACCGGTACCGAGGGCGGTGTCTCCCGTTCGGCGGCGAGTGCAAGACGCTCCCATAGATCCACGCTTTCGCTTCGCGCCCGGTCACGCAGCGCGATCTGCGCATACGCCACGTCCGTCTCTGTTAGTCGCGGAGTCAGAGGAGTCGCGCTCATGATTGACGACCACGCAGAGGTGTGTCCGAATCCGAGTGCATGCATCATCTCATGCGTGACGACTCCCGCCTCATGCAACTTGGCCGGTGATCGAAAGAAAACTCTCGCATCGTAAACGGCCCCGTTGCCGCTCCAAGTGATGTAAGTGACACCTTCGTCATTCGACATCGCCTTCGTATCGACAACGATTACGCCGTCGGGTTCGTCATCGTGCGCGATGGAGGCCGCGCGAAATATCTGGACGCCGAGATCGAGCTGCATCTGGCCGAGGATCTTCCAGAAGGCAGTGGAGTCATCGGCAGAGATTCCGCGATTGGGCCGAAATGCCACGCCCACAGGAAAGTGACTGGGGTTCCATCCGACGATTCGCCGATCATTATGGGACGCTAGTCTCCAGAAATTTGATCCGCGCCGTGTGGCAGTCGCCTGTCGCGTCGCCACGATGATTCCGGAGTAGGTCCCCGCGTCGATTGCGTAGGACGTGTCTCGCGCCTGAGCGGACGTCGCGAAAGGCGTTGAAGCCGAGAACACAGAAGAGAGGCACGCCACCCACAACAGAAATTTCACTCAACCGCCGAGTCGCGAGTCGAACTACGAATCGAAGATACCCTTGGAACGAGCAGCTGGCTTCACTTGCGGTAGATCGACGGCGCCTTCGACAGATCGTCCACCTGCTTGAGGATCGATTGCATGATGGGACCGACGTAGCCGTCCGCCAGATGAAGGATCAGTTTCGTGGAGGTTACGCGAATACCGAAGCTCGAGTTGTTTCTCAAATCGCGAATGGAGACGATGATACTGATAGTATCACCCGTTCCCGAATACGTAGGTGAGATCAGGACGTCAGGCTGGAGAATTTTCTCGGCTTCTTCCCTCGAGCTCGCCTTTGCAATCGCTCCGCGCACCGAGTCCTGGTCGATGAGAATGAATCCGCCTTCCCGATCAAGAGAGCCCCGTAAGGCGTCAGTGAGCGTGCGCGAGAAAGCGAGGAGCGCCGGCGGCTGACCGTTATCTCTTGGCTCCGTTATCGCGATTCTGCGCTTCCCCGATGGTGCAGGTGCAACAGCCACTTCGACCGGCGCAACGGCGGCGATCGGTCGCGGCGGGCTGGCCTTTACAATCGAGTCAGTGACCGCGCGTTGGATCGCCCTTCTCAATGAGTCAGCGTTGATTGGTGCGGCAACGACAGGGCTTTTTCCCTTCCCGGCCTCACGCTGCGCCTGCATTTGGGCCTGCGCCTGAGCTTGAGCCTGGGCCTGAGCGATCCGCTTTTGCACGGCCGCTTCTATTGCCAGCGAATCGGCCCGCGCCAGGACTGGGGGTGCCGTATTCGTCATCACGGTTGGCGCCGTAGGCGTTATCGGAGCGTCGACAAAGACGGCGGCTGGTGGTTGCGCCTGAGTCACCAACGGCTTTGAGCCGGGCCGCCTCGCCCACACAATGGCAGCCATGGATGCGATCAGCACGGCCGCAATTCCACCAACGAGAAATCTCGTGCGGCGCTTCTTCACCGCCGGCAGCACCGGGATGGGCTTGGTGGCGGTCTGGATCTCGACAGAGGCCGACGAGAGACCGTCGAGCGCAGTCAGGAGCGACTCGGCCGTCGGATATCGATCGTCCGGCTGCTTCGCCAGGCACCGCATGATGATCGCGGCGAGTGGAAGCGGCACGTCGTTTCTGAAGCCGCTCAGCGGCTCAGGGTCACGAGTGAGTTGCGCTGCAAGCGTTTGCTGCGGAGAAAGCGTCGCAAATGGCGACTTTCCGATAAGCAGCTCGTACGCGAGCAAGCCCAGGGCGTAGATGTCGAGACGATGATCGGCCGCGGGATCACCCGCAAGCTGTTCAGGCGCCATGTAGGCCGGTGTGCCAATGGCCATTCCGGTCGAAGTCATTCCCGAGGAGGGCATTGCTGCATTGAGCGCCTTCGCGACGCCGAAATCCGTCACCAGCGCATGCGAGCCTGAGCGGAGGATATTGCCAGGCTTGATGTCGCGATGGATGACCCCGCGACCGTGCGCGTAGGCAAGCGCGTCCGCGACATCGTAGAGAATGCGGACTACATCCCGGACCGACATCGAGCCCGTCTTGTTGAGACTGTCCCGCAGCGACTCGCCCTCGATAAATGGCATCGTATAGTAGACGACGTCACCGTCTTCGCCTGCGGAAAGCAAGGTTACGATGTGCGGGTGCTGGAGCCGCGCAGCAACTTGAATCTCGCGCCGGAATCGCTCGATGTTCACACCGGCTGTCAACTCAGGCGACAGGAGCTTGATGACGACTTTCCTTCCGAGCGAGCGATCGGTTGCGACAAAAACGCGGCTCATTCCCCCGCCGCCGAGCTCCCGCTCGATGTCGTAAGCGTGGGAAAGAAAGGCTCTCAGTCGTTCTTCAAATGGATCCATTTAGCTCGGCTCTGGTTCGGCGGTGAAGATACCGCCGCGACAACAATTGAGATAGCCACTTTCTCGGGTAATCACCCGCTGCCGATCATTATCCACTCTGCCGATTGAAAAGAAATGGTCGCGGCGCGAACTTTCCAAAAGCGCAAAGCCGTTCGCGGCACGGCGGCGTATAACGTTCTCACCCGAATTTCCGCCACCTATTTAACTCCCGCCAATGCCAGCCAGCGTCCTAGAGAAGTCATCGTTGCGCGGAAACATTGCCCGATTGCTCGACGAAGCTCGTGCGCGCACGCTTCTGCTCGTGGCGGGCCTTTCAAATGAGGACCTCCATCGCCAGCACGATCCGCTGATGAGTCCGATTATCTGGGATCTGGGACACATCGCTCATTTCGAGGAGCTGTGGCTGACGCAGAATCTCGACGGTCCAATCGAGTTTTCGGAAATGCCTGGCATGTTCAACCCGTTCGAGCATCCGCGGGCGACGCGAGCTTCGCTGCCGATACCGCCGCTGGCCGACATGCTCGTCCGTCTCGAGGAAATTCGCGAGAAGGTTCTCGACCGGCTGGAATCGGTGGACTTTGACGATTCGAATCCGCTGATCGCCAACGGCTACGTCTACAACATGGTGCTTCAGCACGAATATCAGCACAACGAGACAATTCTTCAAACCCTACAGCTCAAGCTCGGCAGTCCGTATGCGGCGCCCAGAGTTTCTCCGCCGGAGCATTCATCGTCGTCGGACTCGTTCGCGGGCATGGTGACAATTCCTCGAGGCGCGTACTCCGTTGGTACCGACGACCGCGCCGAAGCCTACGATAACGAGCGACCGGAGCGTGAGGTTCTCGTCGATGCTTTCGAAATAGACCGATTACCGGTGACGAACGCCGAGCTCGAAGAGTTCATTTCTGCCGGCGGTTACAGCGAGCCGCGTCTTTGGTCGGACGCGGGCCGGAAATGGCTTGCCGAATCTGGAGCGTTCGCACCCAAATACTGGAAGCGCGACGGAGATTCGTGGATCTCGCGCTCAATGGACCGCGAAGGCCCAGTCGATCCGAATCGGCCCGTGTGTCATGTCTCGTATCATGAAGCAGACGCATTCGCACGCTGGGCGGGTAAGCGCCTTCCGACCGAGTTTGAATGGGAAATTGCGGCGAGCTGGGACCCACACAACCGATCGACCCGGAAGTTTCCGTGGGGCGATGTCATCAGCGCCAATGACGCGAACGTTGACCAGCTGCTATTCGACACTACGCCAGTCGGCACTTACGCGGAGAACGTTTCGCCTCTTGGCTGTTACGGAATGATCGGCGACGTGTGGGAATGGACGTCGTCCGATTTTCACGGTTATCCGGGCTTCGCGGCTTTTCCCTATCGCGAATATTCGGAAGAATTTTTTGGACCGGACTACAAAGTGCTACGTGGCGGGTCATGGGCAACGCGACCCGGAGCAACCAGAAATACGTTTCGCAATTGGGACTATCCAATCCGCCGCCAGATCTTTTCAGGATTTCGCTGTGCGCGATCAGTCTGAAACGGTGCTGAGTGTCGCCACCGGTCACAACCCGGAACGCAATGCGCTCGTCGCGGACGTTCGGCGCGGACTCTCCCTCGACCAGAAGGAACTCGATCCGAAATATTTCTACGACGAGCATGGGTCGGGGCTGTTCGAGCTGATTACCGAATTGCCCGAGTACTACCCGACGCGCTCAGAGCGTCGCTTGCTCGAAGCGACGATGCCGGCGCTGATTCGCGAACTCGCGCCTGCTTCATTGATCGAGCTGGGTGCCGGCAGCGCAAACAAGACGCGCGTGATCCTCGACGCAATGCGCATCGCTGGCTCTGGAAGGCAGTATGTGCCGGTGGACGTCAGCTCCGATTTCCTCCACGAGACGGCGACGAAGCTGAGGTCTGAGTATCCGTCGCTTCGGATCGACCCGGCGGTGGCCGACTTCTCGTCCGAGCTTGACCTGCCCACGCTCGAACGTCCAGCCCTCTTTGCGTTTCTCGGGAGCACGATCGGCAACTTCAGAGAAATGGCGGCGGTGGACATCCTGAAGCGCGTCACGTCACGAATGCGCGGTACCGACGCCTTCCTGCTCGGCGTTGACCTGAGAAAAAACCCGGCAACCATCGAAGCGGCGTACAACGATTCAGCCGGAGTTACGGCTCAATTCAATCTCAACGTGCTTCGCGTGCTGAATCGCGATCTCTCTGCCGACTTTGATCTCGACGCCTATTGTCACCGCGCGATTTACGATCGCGACCGTCACCGAATCGAGATGCACCTCGACTCTACGCGCGACCAGACCGTCACGATCCCTTCAATCGGCGACATCGAGATTCGAAAGGGTGAGTCGATCAGGACGGAGCTGAGCTACAAGTACGATCGAGACACAGTCGCATCACTCTTCGATAAATCAGGATTGTGCCTCGAGCGCTGGTTACCCGCAGACGACAATTCTTTCGGCCTTGCCCTCGGCAGCCGTCGGTGGGTGCCCCGCTGACTCTTTCGCGCGAATGGCTGCTCGATGACGTAAGGCGCAGACTCGGGTTGAACGGATCGTCAGCCGCATCACCGTTGACGATCGGGGCCGAGCTCGAACTGATACCAGTTCTCTTCGATACGCGACTTCCCGTCCCGATTCAATCGCCGACCTCGGCCTGTTCCTCAGACATCCTTCGTCGCGTGGCCGCGAAGCAGGGGTGGTGCGAAAAACTGAACGGAATTGATCCGTCGTCCTGGGTGTCAGCGAGCGGTGCGACGATTTCATTCGAGCCTGGCGGCCAGATCGAGGTGAGCAGTTCGCCGCATGCATCGGTCACGGCGCTGGTTCAGGAATTATCCGAGGTGACGTGCGCTCTGCTCGATTCGTTTGAGCGTTTCGGAGTGATACTCGAGACGAAGGGGGTCGACCCGCATAACTCGATTTCCGAAACATCCCTTCAGCTTCATCGGGAACGGTATACGAGAATGACCGATTATTTCGAGTCGATTGGTCCGTCGGGCGTTCGAATGATGAGGCAGACTGCGTCGGTTCAGGTTAACGTCGAGCCGGGGGCGGACCCGTTGGCCAGGTGGGACTTGCTCAACCGGCTCGCACCGGCGCTAGTCGCGATGTTCGCGAACTCGTCGCACTACGAAAATGCTGAGACGGGCCACGCAAGTTACCGCGCGCACCTCTGGAGAACTCTCGACCCATCGAGAACCGGCATTTTAACTTCAGCGAATCCGGTGCAGAGCTATTGCGACTTTGCCTTGAACGCCCGCTGGATGTTCGACCCATCGCAGTCAACTGCCTACGAACCGTTTGAGCACGCCGTCGACCGCGGCGCTTCAGCCAAGGAATGGGATGTCCACCTGTCCACACTCTTTCCCGAAGTCCGTCCACGCGAATACTTCGAGATTCGTTCGACCGACATGGTCGATCTTCCGTGGATCGCCGCCCCAATCACACTGATCGCCGGACTCTGCTATCACGATGACTCGGCGGCCGCAGCGGCCGAGCTCTTGAGTGACGTCGATGCCGATACTCTTGTCCGTGCGGGGCGCGCAGGAGTCACAGATCCGGAGATTCGCTCCGTGGTAGATTCGCTTTCGGAGATCGCAATTCAGGGTTGCGACGCGCTCGGTCCCAAATATGTGAGCCACGACGATCTCGACATACTCGGCGAATTCATCGATCGTTATTCCGCAAATGGACGATCGCCCGCCGCAAATTCATGACAAGAGCTCGATAACCCTCGAGCTCGACAACCTTACGAAACATTTCGGCGGGCGACTGGCGCTCAACGGAGTCTCGCTCTCCATCGCAGCCGGTGAATGCATCGCGATCGTCGGCGAAAGTGGTTCGGGCAAGACGACGATGCTGAGGTGCATCAATCGCCTGATCGACGCGGATGCCGGAAGCGTTGCGATTGACGGCCTCGACATTCGAAAGAGAAGCGTTGTCGAGTTGCGCCGTTCGCTGGGATACGTCCCGCAGGACGGCGGCCTCATGCCGCACTGGCGAATCCTTCGCAACGTCTCGCTCGTGCCGTGGCTCTCGAACATGCCGGACGCCGAGGCGCGTGCCGCGTCTGCTCTCGCGACGGTCGGCTTTGATCCTGCTGACGTCGGGTCTCGATGGCCGCATGAGCTGTCCGGCGGCCAGCGACAGCGGGTTGCGATGGCACGCGCTCTGGCAGCCGGGCAGTCATTTCTCCTGCTCGACGAGCCATTTGGCGCGCTCGACGCCATAACGCGATCAGAGCTGCAGGCGGCATTCGTGGAGATCAGGAAGAGATCGCACTTCACCGCAATACTCGTCACACATGACCTGCGTGAAGCAATGTCGCTTGGCGACAGAGTCGCGGTGATGTATCGCGGACGAATTGAACAGGTGACTTCGCCGGACGATCTGCGATCAAACCCGGCTACCGACTATGTGAAGAAGCTCCTGGCCCACGTCGTTGGTGGGCTTTCATGAAGTGCGCCGGATCTGTAGCGGCCTTGTTGATCTTCGCGGTCGCCGGTAACGCTGCTGCGCAGAGCGACCGGCAAACGAAAGAAATTGTCGTTGCATCGAAGCCTTTTGGTGAATCTTTCATTCTCGCGGAAATGTTCGCACAGGTTCTCGAGTCGAAGGGCTTCCGCGTAAGCCGGCGCCCCGGCATGGGTGCGACAGAAGTTGCGTTCGCCGCGCTTCGGACCAATTCGATCGATGTCTATCCTGAGTACACTGGCACAGGACTGCTCGCGATTCTTCACTCAGATCCAGTCGGTGATCCAGCGTCAGTCTTCGGGAAAGTTTCGACTGAATTCCTCAATCGTTTTCGGATTCGCTGGCTGCCGCCGCTCGGGTTCGAGAATACGTATGCGATAGCAGTACGGCGGAACACGGCCGACAAGTTCAAGCTGCATACGCTGAGCGACCTTGCCGCCGTCTCAGACGAGCTGGTCGCCGGACTCACTCCCGACTTCATCGGGCGGAAGGACGGGTTGCCCGGGATTCAAAGTGCGTATGGCATGAAATTCAAGGACGTACGACCGCTGGCCCAAGCGGTGAAATATCAGGCGCTTGCGAGTGGAGCCGTTGACGTCATTGATGGATACTCGACCGACGGACTTATAGCACGCTATGACCTTATAGTTCTGGATGACGACAAGCGCTTCTTTCCTCCGTACCAGGCCGCAGCGATAGTCAGTCCACGGATGCAGTCGGAAATGCCGAATGCAATCGCAGCACTGACAGAACTTTCGGGACGCATAGACGTCGGCACGATGCGCAGGTTGAACGCGCGGCTCGAAGTCGGTGGCGAGCCGGTGGAGCGAGTTGCCCGATCGGAGCTCGTATCGCTTGGATTGATTGGACCGCAGCGACACGAAGATCTCGCCGTCACCAAACGGGGATCGTTCGGGCAATACATGTGGGACCAGCGCTCACCTCTGGGTTCCGCCCTCTTGCGCCACATTCTACTGGTGCTGGTTGCGGTGTTCGCTGGAATTGTCGTCGCTGTTCCTCTCGGTTTGTGGCTCGAACAAGTTCCTCGTGCGGCCGAGCCGCTGATAAGGGCCGCCGGTGTCCTTCAGACAATTCCGAGTATCGCTCTGCTTGCGTTCATGGTGCCGCTGATTGGCGTCGGCATCTGGCCGGCACTCGTGGCCCTCTGGCTCTACTCTCTGTACCCAATACTGCGAACGACTTATTCCGGCGTTCGGGACGCTGATCCTCAAGCCGTGTACGCGGCGCGCGCGCTTGGCATGACGCCTGGACAAATCCTGCGATATGTCCGGCTTCCACTTGCAGCGCCGACAATTCTTGCCGGCATCCGAACTGCGGCCGTCATCGCTGTTGGCACTGCGACGCTTGCAGCCTTCATCGGCGCGGGCGGTCTCGGCGAGCCAATCGCGACCGGTCTGGCACTGGCCGATACTCGACTGATTCTTTCAGGTGCAGTTCCGGCAGCCGCGCTTGCCCTTGTCGTGGACGGCGTTCTCGCCGCAATCGAAAACGTTACGACGCCGGAACCGCTCCGGCACGCGAAGCTGGAAAGGGCCAGGGATGCTGCGTCTCAGGCGCCCTGAAGATTGTTATGGCGCCTTTGACGCAGTGAAGCAACTTTGAGGTTGTGGGGTATTTAGAAGATTGGGCGGAATGATGAATGTTCCGCAGGACGAAGGTTTTCTTTTTCCCGGAGTTTTCATGACGCCAGCTATCGTCGGTGCGCGTTCATTGCGAGGGTTCTTTGCCATTGCGGCGCTTGGCGCCGTGGCGATGTCTACGCTGGTTTCCGAGTCTGTATCAGCCCAGTCGATGCGGATCAGCGGCGCGGGAATCAGCAAAGTTGCGCGCGACACTCGCAAGCTTACGATCTCGGCTCAGTCGAGCGGAGTTGGCAGCGGCACAGGGACTATTCAATTCATTCACAACAGTCCCGCCGGTCTTACTCGCTTCCGCGGAACAGTCAGCTGCATCATCTCGTCTGGAGGAACCGTTCAGGTTACCGGCACGATCGACAAGGGCGAGACGGCGACAGGGGCTTTGCTCGACGGCAAGGCGTTTGGATTCACGATTGGAACGTCTTCGAATCCACAAACGTTCTCGCTGCCGAATTACGGTGAGGCCGGAGCAATCGCAGCATGCGGCGGGGGTCGCGGCGAGTCGGTGCCCGTCACTGAGGACGGCTTTAAGCTCCAGTAGAATTTGACTGAAGTCATTCTAATTCTTACAGGTATCGCATATAGCTAGTGCTACTGGCGAGCGACTAGAGGCTTGTAGTCGCGTGGTGATAGCGGTAGGTATATGCGCTAAGCTATAAGCTGTGTCAGAAGGGCGTCCGGAGTTTGAACCCGACGTCAAACGTATAGTAGCTCACGTTGGTCTTCGACCCCGAGTAGACTCCCTTCAGGTCGAGCGTCTGGCCCACGTACCGCGCCTGCGGCGTGATGGCGAACAGGCCGAGAACCGGAATATCGATTCCAGCGCCGACTTCATATCCGGGTGTCCGATCGGTAGCGATCTTTGCCACGCCAGTCCCCGTCGCAGTGCTGTTGATCTCGTTGAACGTCACGCCCGCCTTCACCCACGGCTTGATGATCGGGAACAATGGAATGCCGAATCGCACACCGGCACTGACTCCGGACAGCTTGTACTTCGCATTCGAGGCACACCCATCGCAATCGAAATCGATTCGATCGTATCCGGCATAGATGCCAAGAGGGCCAAGTCCCACGCCAGCGTCGAGACCATACCCGATTCCTGGTTTAGCTCCCCTCAAGACGCCGTCAGTGCCGGACGGCCGAGATGCCTCGGCAAATGTCCCTGCCGGAATACCGGCGCCGGCGCGAACTCCGAAGTACAGAAGCTGCGCGTGTAGTGGCGCAGACAAAACAAACATGGCACTCGCAACAGCCGCCGTCTTAATCAGAATTTTCATTCTTCCCCTCTTAGTGTGTCGCGGAGTCGCCTCCCCCGCTGACACGTGAGAGAGAAAAACCCGCGAGGTTCAATGCACTTGGAACTCCGTCGCCGATCGTGAAGCTGACCTGTTCCGTACCCTGCCATCGCTTGTCGTAGTGAATGCGGAACGTGTCGTACTGCCAATGCTCGAGGTCGCCTGCGTATTGCTTGCCGGCGATGATTCGAAGCTTCCCTGCCTTCTCTGTTACAACGAATCGTCCAAGAAGCGGATCCTCGTACGACCCTGTATACTTGGACAACGCAAGACTCGGTCTTGTTCCAATTATTCGTTTCGCATCTTGTGCGAGCCTCAGTGAATCGCCCCTCGCGCGGCGCTTTGAATAGAGTGCGCGCAAGTCCGAGCTCCAATCTCGTTGCGGGCCTCCGACAAAAATGTCGGCGGCCTTGTACATGAGAGCATGCCTCACCTCGACATGATCGGTGTTGCCAAGCACATAAACGCCGAATCTTGAATCCTGAATCAGGCCGATGATGGCGACCATTCCGTTCAGGCTGCCGGTGTGGAAGTTGAGCATGCGGCCATTGTAATCCTCCTGGAACCAGCCGAGACCATAAGTGGTCCAGTGCGGCTTTGTGAGTCCCATAGTCGGATAGAATTCATCGCCGGGAATCATCACCTGAGGCTTGAACAGCTCCTCGTACGTTGACTGATGAAGCAATCTCTTCCCGGAAATGCGTCCGCTGTCGAGGAGGAACAGCATCCATCGCGACATGTCTGAGACGTTCGACCATACACCGCCCGCCGGGCCGATCGCCTGAGCCGTTTCACTCGATATCGCGATGAGCGTGTCGCCTCCATACCGCCAATGCGGAGATGCTCGATTCGCCCCGGCTGGAACGAGCGCTGCCCGCGCGACCGAGCTGTTCATTCCGATTGGTTGAAAGATTCTCGTCGCGATAAATTTCTCCCACGGGATCCCACTCGCCGATGCGATGACTTCGCCGGCAAGCATGTACATGACGTTCTGGTAGACGAATCCCGAGCGAAACGAATATTCCGGCTTGATCAGCTTGAGTCGGGGAATGATCTCTGACATCGAATAGTCGTCGAGATCCCACAGGTAGTCCGCGTTGCCCAGCCCAGCGCGATGAGTCAACAGGTCGCGCACTGTCAGCTCGCGCGTCACGAAGGGATCGTAGAGCTGAAGTGAGGGAACAAACTTCGTCACCGGGTCATCCCATTTTAGCTTTCCTTCGTCCACCAGCATTCCGATCGACGCAGCGGTCATCGCCTTAGTCGTCGATGCGACTGCAAAAAGCGTCGACGTGTCAACCGCCGCAGGTTTTCCGATTTCGCGAACTCCATATCCTTTCGCGAAGACCACTCGTCCGTCCTTGACTACGGCAATCGCAAGGCCGGCGGCGTTCCACTCCCTGACGGCCTTCGCAGTGTAGGCATCCATCTCGCGCGCGTGAGCTTGCTCGGTGTTGCTCGACTGGGCCGACGAAATGGACGAGCACAGCGCGATGATGATAACCGCGAGGAGATTATTCTTCATTCATTTTGCGCCTGTTTGGTTTGCGTATTCCCTTTCCAGCCGGGACCTCGAACAACCCGGCCGGACCTGGCGCCCGAATGCACGCCGTCCTTCAAGACCTGTATACCGTTGACGAACACATCGACCATGCCGGTGGAATACTGGTGCGGTTTTTCAAATGTCGCGAGATCGTTCACTCTCGCCGGATCGAACACCACCACGTCAGCGAAGTAACCGGGGTCGAGGCGGCCGCGCGACTTGATTTTCAGGTTTTCAGCCGGCTGCGAAGTGAGACGCCGAATGGCCTCCTCCATCGGGATGATTTTTTCGTCTCGAACGTATCGGCCAAGCAGACGCGCAACGTTCCCGTACGTTCGAGGATGCGTGCTCGACTTGAGAAAGACTCCTTCTGTCGCCGGCGCTTCTGCATCGGAACCAAAGCTCACCCACGGAATTGCGATTTCTTTCCGCACGTTTTCTTCCGACATCAGGAAGTACACGGTTCCGACACGACTTCCGTCCTGAACGACAAGATCCATCGCTGTTTCTTCAGGTGACTTACCGCGGATTCTTGCAACCTCTGCGAGACTCTTGCCGGTGAACTTTTTCAGGGAATCGGCCTTGAACCCGACAAGGAGAATCTGTTCGGGCGACTCAACTGCATTGAAAAAGTTTTCCCATTTATCGGTTGGCGTTCTCATCTCCTGCGCTACACGCGCTCGAATGGCCGGATCCTGAAGCCGCTTCGCCCATTCTTTATACCCGCCTTCCTGTACCCACGGGGGCATCGACGCGTCCAGTCCCGTTTGACCCGCTGTATACGTGTACATGTTCGCGCGGACATTGAGACCGGCTGCGCGCGCCGAATCGATTTTGGCAATAACAGCGGGCAGTTTACTCCAGTTAGGCTTCCCCGCCGCTTTGAGATGATAGATCTCACCGGCCACACCACCGTCGCGAGCGATCGTCATCAACTCGTCCACTGACTCGAGCAGGCGATTGCCTTCACTTCGCATATGCGAGATGTAAGTCCCACCGTACGGCGAAGCGGCCCTGGCAAGCGCGATGAGCTCATCGGTCTTCGCGTAGAATGCGGGCGCGTAGATCAGGGCCGAGCCAACGCCAAGGGCGCCATCTTCCATCGCATCGCGAACGAGCTGCTGCATTCGCGCCAGCTCGTCGGACGTCGGAGGACGATCAGCATAGCCAATCTCATGAACCCTCACCGTCGTCGCACCAACGAATGAAGCAACGTTCGGCGAAATGCCGCGCTTCACGATGTAATCGAGATATTGGCCGAGGGTCGTCCAGGGAATCTCATACTTGATGTCGCCCTGCTGCTCGATCGCTTCCTTCCGCATCGTTTCATTCAGGGGTCCCATCGAATCGCCCTCTCCCATCACCTCGAGTGTGACACCCTGCATGATGTCGCTCATCGCACGCCCGTCTTCGATGAGTGACTCGGTAGCCCAGCTCAGCATGTTGACGAAGCCCGGCGCAACCGCGAGTCCGTGCGCGTCGATCTCCTGGCGTCCGCGCGCATCGCTGAGATTTCCAACGACAGTGATTCGGTCACCGTCAATCGCGACGTCGGTGACTCTCCCTCTTGACCCGGTCCCATCGTAGACAGTGCCTCCACGAATGACCACGTCGTGTACACGGGTCTTCAGCGGATTTGGGGCGGGAGTGAGCGGGACGCATGCGACTGCCAGACAAATGGCACTGGCAACCGCCGGGCGCACGAGAGCAATTCGTATCATGAAATCCCTTGAGTTTTCGGGTTGGCGATCAGCCTACTGTAGCAATGCATTCAATCTCGACACGGCCGCCGAGTGCAAGACCCGCTGCGCCGAAAGCGCTTCGCGCGGGCAAGTGATTCGGAAAATGCTCGACATACACCGCATTCATCGCTGGCCATTCGCTCATGTCAGCCATCATGACCATGCACTTGACCACACTGTCGAGTGACGACCCATGTCGCTCGAGAATTGCCTTCATATTCGCGAGCGTCTGCCGCGTCTCGGCGATAATCCCACCAGGAACGATTTTCAGGGCGGAATCCGTCCCCATCTGACCTGAGACGTACAGTATGTTGCCGACCCGAACCGCTCCCGAAAACGGAAGCGAGTTGCTCGTCGGAAAAGGGTAGTACTCGACGTCATTGCTCTTGTCGCTCACGGTACTTCTCCCTGGAGAATTTTTATCAGGACATTCATGTCGATATTGCCGCCACTGACAACACAGACGATCCGCCTGCCTTCAACTTTGCCGGTTCGCGCTGCGGCGAAAGCCGCGGCTCCGGCGCCTTCCGCAACGACGCGACAGCGTTCGGCGAGAATTTTCACCGCCTCCGCAACCTGCTTGACTGGCACAACGACCGAACCCGCAAGCAGCGACTGAACCAACGGCCACATCTCCTCGAAAATTGCCGCGCTTCCCATCCCGTCGATGAACGTCGGCGTTCGTAGCACCGTTGCTGGTGCATTCAATTTGAATGATTCCGCGAGCGGTGCAGCCGTTTCGGCCTCTACAGCATAGACTCTCGTTTCGGGACTGATCGCACTCGCCGCCGAAGCAATCCCGCACGCGAGTCCGCCACCACCGTACGGGACGATGATCGCATCTACGTCGGCGAGGTCCTCAAAAATTTCCGCGCCGATCGTCGCGTTCCCCGCCATCACTCCTTCGTCGGCAAAGGGATGCACGAAGAAGCCGTCTATGTCAGGATGCCCTCGATTCACTAACGTTGTCCACCATTCGTCAAACGAAATCTTCACAACCTCGCCGCCCAGCCGCTCGATTGCGTCAGTCTTTGCCTTCGGCGCGGTGTCGGGAACTACAACACTGCATTTCACTCCCAGCGCTCGGGCGCACCACGCAACGCCCTGCGCCATGTTGCCTGCACTCGCAGTGTAGACGCCGCCTGCAAGCTTCTCTTCGCCGGCGAGAGCCATTGAGTTCGCAGCACCGCGGAGCTTGAACGATCCGATGGGCTGCAGATTTTCCAGTTTGAGATACACGGCACGGTCCCCAGCATCCTCGGGATAGCGAATCAGTGGCGTTCTCACCGCGATGCCCGCGATTCTGCTGCGAGCCGCCGCTATCGAATCGATCGAAATCGAAGTCTTGCCGGAACGCGCCGAATTAACAGTCAACATCACTCAACCGAAATCTGCCTTGCTCGAGACGCGCCAAATATGAACAATTACGACTGACCGCGCCCATCGGTCAGATTGTCGTCGCGATGCAATTCTCTCGGGCTGTAGATTTCACTCATGGCTGAGACTCTTGCCCGGAATTATCGAATCGAGAAGGAGATCGGTCGCGGCGGCATGGCAGTGGTCTTCCGCGCCCATGACGAACGGCACGATCGGACCGTGGCCCTGAAGATGGTTCACCCGGAGATCGGCGACTCACTGGGAGCCGACCGGTTTCTGCTCGAGATTCGCCTCGCCGCCCGTCTCAATCATCCGCACATAGTCCCACTTCACGATTCGGGGACAATCGACGGTCAGCTTTACTACGTGATGCCGTTCATCGAAGGACCGACGCTGCGTGACTACCTCAACGCGCGCGGGAAGTTGTCCGTTGAAGAAGCCCTGAAGTTCGCGGAACAGATTGCCAGCGCGCTCGACTACGCCCATCGGCTGAATGTCGTTCACCGCGACATCAAGCCCGAGAACGTGATGATCCACGAGGGCGCGGCGCTCGTCACCGATTTCGGAATTGCAAAAGCTCTGAGCTCCGCGCAGGCATCGATGCTGACCCAAACCGGCATGGCGATCGGCACGCCGGCGTACATGAGTCCCGAACAGGCTTTCGGCGAAGCAAATCTCGACGGACGGAGCGATCAATACAGTCTCGCGTGTGTCGTCTATGAGATGCTGACCGGCGAACCCCCGTTTACCGGCGACACTCCTCAAGGGCTGATCGCGAAGAGACTGAGCCAGAAAGCGCCGTCCCTGCGGCACACGGTTCGCTGGTTGCCTGATGCCGCTGCGGCAGCGATTAGTCGCGCGCTTTCACTCGAGCCAGCCGACCGTTTCACCACTGCGGCAGAGTTCGGATCTGCGCTCGTGACGAAGGGACGCACTCCCTCGGAAAACGATGGCAAGTCGTCAATCGCAGTCCTTCCCTTCACCAACGTCAGCGCCGATCCTGACAACGAATTCTTTTCCGATGGAGTCACGGAAGAGATCATCAACTCCCTGAGCAAGATCCAGGCACTCGAAGTCGTGTCGCGACGGTCGGCGTTTACCTACAAGGGCAAGGATCTCGACATGCGCGAGATCGGGTCGGAGCTTGGTGTTCGGCATTTGCTCGCCGGAAGTGTACGCAGGTCGGGAAATCGCCTCCGTGTGTCAGCGGAGCTGATCGATGTCGGGACCGGATATCACCTGTGGTCCGAGCGGTTCGACAGAGACATGTCGGACATCTTCGCGATTCAGGACGAGATCGCTGCGAATATCGTTCAGGCACTTCGGCTAGTACTGACAGATCGCGAGCGGGTGGTCGTCAAGTCCGCACGCACACAGAGCGTCAGAGCCTACGAGTACTACCTTCGCGGCCGACAGCTATGTCATGGGTTCAACGCGCAATCGTATGCCGCCGCCGAGGAATGCTTCCGCCGCGCCATCGCTCTCGACCCAAACTACGCTCTTGCTTTTACGAGTCTTGCTGAAGCATCGGCGACACGGGATCTCTACTTCACGACCGACGCCGAAGCCGTGGAGCAAGCCGATGCTTCGAGCCGAAAAGCTGTCGAGCTGGATCCCGACCTGGCCGAAGCACATTCCGCACGCGGCCTCGCGCTAATGAGTCTTCAACGTCCAGACGAGGCGGCGTCAGAGCTTCTTGTCGCGATGGACCTCGATCCAACGCTCTTCGATGCGCCCTACACGTACGCGAGAATTCTGGCATTGCAGTCAAAACCGGAGGCCGCGGTGGCCTATTTCGAGATTGCGGCAAATGTCAATCACGATGACTATCAGGCACTCTCCCTCGCCGCCGGCATCTACCTCGGTCTAGACAGGCGAGAGGAATGGAAGCGGACGGCTCTTCGCGCCGTCGAAGCGATGGAGCGGGCGCTGTTAGTCGATCCTGGCGACGCAAGAGCGCTCTATCTGGGTGGCGGAGTACTGACCGCCCTTGGGCGGGACCAGGAAGCCAATGAATGGGCGAACAAGGCCGAAGAACTGGCGCCTGACGATCTCTCAACCCTGTACAACCTCGCATGCTTTCACACGCTTGCCGGGCGCAGCGAAAAAGCACTCGATCTTCTCGAAAAGGCCGAATCGCTCGGATGGAATCGGTTCGAGTGGGCGAGCCAGGATGCGGATCTCGATTCACTTCGCGCGAATCCACGGTTTGTTCAGCTGCTCGACAGACTCAGGGCGAGCGTCGCTGCAGCTCACGCTGCCGAGACACGGACTTCGGGCGAGCACCCGCCGGATTGAGTTGGATAGAAAACGAAAAAGGCCGCTGATCTAATCAGCGGCCTCTTCGTTTAGCGACTTGAAAAACTACCAGCGATAGTGCGCGAATGCCTTGTTGGCTTCGGCCATGCGGTGCGTGTCTTCCTTCTTCTTGATCGCGTTGCCTTCGCCCTTCGAGGCGGAGATCACCTCAGCGGCGAGCTTCTCGGCCATCGACTTCTCCGAGCGTCCGCGTGAATACAGGATGAGCC